>CABVRS010000004.1 GCA_902500745.1 uncultured Nitrospira sp. | reverse complement strand
CACCGGACTCGGAATAGTACATGCCGGCATCAGTGAGGACACCGTCCACATCGGTCGCGAACAGGCGAATCTGCTGAAGAACGTCGCGAAGGGGATGCTTCTGTCTCGATGAGCGTTTGGCGGTTTTGTGCGCTGTCACAAAGATAAATTTGTTAAGAACCCCTGAGCAAAGGCTATCATACCCGGCAGGTTAATTATTGCAACCTAAATAACCCCACCCTCTTCGTCCTTACACTTTCGCTATAGGCGAAAATCCAGGAGAAACACATTCTTAGTTATGCCGGCAAGTCTTCAGCCAACAGCACAAAGGACCGAGGCGAAAAACCGAGGTCTCGCGCGGCATCGGCGTGATCAAATACCAAGTCACGGTTCATTCGTTCGGCCATCTCGACCGTCCAATACCGATATCGCGGCAAGAGACACAAGGCTGTCACTGCCAGCTTGAACAGCCATCGCGGTATCGTCACTAGACGTGGTACTTTCCCAAGGACGTCAAACGTGCGGCCGACCATCTCCCGGTATGATAACGTCCCCCCCCCTGATAGGTTGTACGTCTGGTTTGCCGCGGCATGCACAGTCAGTGCAGACACGCATGCCATCGCAACATCCTCTGCATGCACAGGCTGGCGCAAGCCCTCGGCCTGTCCCAATAACGGGAAAAATCCCCATCGACGGACGAATCGGACAATCTCCGTCAGATTCCTGTCACGCCCGCGTCCATAGATCAACGTAGGACGCAAAATGACCCACTCAACCCTTCGTGCCTCCGCCCAGGCACGCAACGCGCGCTCTCCTTCAGCCAGTCGGTATGCAATATGTTGTTCGCTCTGATCGGACGAATCCTTCTTGACGAACAGGCTAGTTGAAGACAGCGCCACCACTCGGCGTGCACCAAAGGCTTCAATCATTGAAAAATATTGAGGGAAAACCCAGATGGGAGCCACACACAACCATTCCTTGATCGGAGGAACTTTGGGTGGAGTCGGCAACGAAGCAGGAAGTCGCCGCCACGTCACTCCCACTTTCGTGTTGCCGGTAGATGGATACCTAGAAAACGCAACGGTGTGACGACCCTCTTTACCCAGTCGTTGGATCACGCATTCCCCGACCAGACTGTTCGCCCCCAGCACGCCAATAGTTGGCCATTCATCCACGCTGAATTCCGAGATTTCGCAGGACAAGCAATGCTGAGTGGTATGACGCCACCAAACAAAATCGCAGCCAGATACCAAGCGCGACCAGCCACATCAAGGGACCTGGGTACTCATGTCGGAAAAACTTGCGATAAAACCGCATCATTCCACGGTGTTTATGCCATTCGACAAATAGTGGGCGAGAGCGGCTGCAGCCCCCTTTATCATGCATAATTCTGGCATCAGGCACAAACATGATTTTCCAGCCCCTGCCACGCAAGGTCATGGAAAAATCCAAGTCTTCACAATGGAGGAAATACCCCTCATCCCAATGCCCAACACTTCGCATCGCAGCACGGTGGACTAACATGCACGCACCAGAAATTGCCTCAACTTCAATGGGGTAAGTCGGCAGCGGCTGCTTGTGCAAGTGAAAATCAAAACACAGACGTGGCCATCGATCTGCAAAACGAGACAACCCAAATGCCCGTACAAAAGATCGCCATGGTGTTGGAATGGCCCGTCGCCCTCCCGCCTGTTCAGTGCCGTCCGGATTGAGAAGCAAGCCACCCACCATTCCCACATTCCGGCGCTCGTCAATCACCCGCAACAGGTGCCCGACAGAACCCGGTGACAGCACACAATCGGGGTTGAGAAAAAACAGGTACTCCTCCGAAGAATTGGCAAGTCCAATATTGCAACCAGCTGCAAATCCAAGATTCTCTCGATTACGAACAACCTTTAACTTCTGGTCACCCGAAAACAAGGTCTCAAGTTGCGTCAAACTGTGGTCGATCGAGGCATTGTCGACCACAACCACTTCGTCCACCTGGCTTAAGGCAGACGAGACACAGGCGAGAAGGGAGTTACCTGAATTATAATTTACGATAATGAGCGATACAGTAGGGGGCGAGGAAGATTTCTGAAAGTTGTTTGATTGAGCAGCCGGCTGGGTATCTGTAACCATCATCTTCATACACGTTTATTTCTTCAGCGAGATGCTGCCCATCATTGATCATGCAACAACTTGAGGCCGATTTAAGGTTCATGTCAACGAATAGATTAATGCACAAGAAGAACCGAACTCTTAAAACTCAGCACTACCGTTGCAGAAAAATGCACGGACAGAACCATGAAAGATCAACACAGTTTTTTCAGAAGAATCCGATCTTTCCCAAGGCGAGAGGCCTCCCCATGTGAGTTCGATTCTCTCATAAAATCAATTCGCCAAAAGAACACTGAGGCTTAGCTTAAGAGACCATTGTCCCGTCTCGCCACTAGGAGTTTTCCCTGTTTTCCGAAAAAAAAGATCTAGTTTTAACCCGAGGTAAACCTGGAGGATGGAACATCTGCCAGTACAACAACCTCAACGTACTGGCCAAAGGATTCTGATCCTTACAACAGATGGTTGCGATCAAGGGGAAACCAGCATGTGATAGGAAGGAGCGTGGAGGAGACCAGCCTGTACATCGTCATCAGCACGCTAACTGATGAATTGGATTCAAATCTGTCTAGGCCGTCATCAGGGTACATGCAAACACATCATCCGCATGGCACGGCAAAGGAATCGGTCACTACACACCGCCCCGACTGAAACAGCGTTGACCGTAAATCGGGTGAAAGAACGCCCGATCGTAGCTCTCTGCTCTCACCTGATCCTCACAAGACGGAAACTCCTGCTTGACGAGATCAGTAAGATTCCAACTTGCCCATCCGACCAAGTAGCGCATGCCACAGACCTTTCGTCATCATGCGAAGGTACGTGAAACGAGGAGTGACCCACAATGGATATAAAAGGCATCTCACAAGGATCATCCGACCAAAATACAATCGCCACCCGAGTGGGGTATAAGATCTGGATATTAACCAGATCGCATTACGAATAATATAATAATGGCGTAGTGGGTTGTGATGTAGGAGTTTGCGACCAAGAAAGAATAGCGGGGCGTCACCAAGTGAATGGAGCATGACCGCATTGTGCACGCCGAATGACTGATAGCCAAGTGATTTAGCCCGCAAACCCCATTCGATATCTATCTGATCGATGAATAAGGCTTCATTCATGCAGCCTATGTGACTCAACGCTTTCAGGGAAATCAAGGACCCAGATGAAATCACAAAATCAGCCAGAGCTGCTTCATTATGAATCGTCCATTCTTCCGTGCGTATGCGTATTCCAGACAATCTTGAAAATGATGCACGGGTACAATTTCGCTTATCGACATAGCGAGGCCCCACGGCTGCCACTTGAAAGCCTTCATTGGTCTTGCATTGATAGGCTCGATGGAGCAGCGCAACCATGCCACCCTCAGGAACGCTATCCTGGTCGAATAGAATAACAAAATCCGCGCCCTGCTCTCGAGCCCAGGCGATACCAACATTCTGCGCCGCTGCTACACCATGATTATCGCCGAGACTCAGGCAGTGAATGCTTGGATCATTACGATCGGCGAGGAAACCATTCACATCAATAGTGGAGCCATTATCCACGACTAGGACGTGCTCGACCTGATTCCTAATCGCGTCCAGTAAACCTGAGAGCACGACTAGATCGGGGTGATAACTAACTACAATGGCAACGATCATAACAAACGTGCTCGTGCATGCCCTGAAACAGCAGCGTTGAGAAATTACTCTTCAGCATGATGAGAGCCGCTGACTTCTCATGCGCTATACTCAGGGCCGAGCAATGTGAGCTTCGCATCGTGCTGCCCCCACTCCGTGGAACGGGGTCAACGTGGAACTGGATATGACGGAAAACAATCTTCGGGATCTACGCTCCCATCAGGACACCAAAGAGGACCGACTGACACGCGGCGGCCAGGCAGAGGAAAAGTTCTCATGGTCTAGTGTTAGGTTCGGGTTGTAGGCTGGGTCGTTCAGTAGCAAGCTCCCCCAACGCCCTTGCATATATCTCACCTCACCCGCGAATCTCGCCTGCTTCTCGGGAGTGTCTTCGTAACCGCGGCTGGCGGATTCGTGATGGTAGAGTTCGGCATAAGGCGTCCAGACATTGCGATAACCCGCCTCACGAACCCGGAGACAGAAATCGACATCGTTAAAGGCGACTGCAAGGTTTTTTTCCTCCAGGCCTCCCACTTCCAAAAAGATAGACCGGCGCACCACCAGACAGGCGGCAGTGACTGCGCTAAAAGTCTGCTGCAGCATGGCGCGCGCAAAGTATCCACTGTCTCCTTTAGAGAGATGCCTATGACTGTGGCCAGCTACCCCGCCCACACCTAGAACCACCCCGCCATGTTGCAGGGTATTGTCAGGGTACCACAGTCGTGCCCCCACGGCCCCCACCCCAGGCTGCAGCGCGATGCTGACCATCTCGGTCAACCACTCGCCACTGATCACTTCAATGTCATTATTGATGAGCCCGACCAATTCACCCCGTGCCACCTGCACTGCGCGGTTGTTGAGAGCCGAATAGTTAAAGGGGCGGTCGTCCCGCAGAATGCGGAGGCGCGGGTCGTTTCTGATGGTATCGAAATAGGCCAGCGTCTGCTGGTCGTCCGAACCGTTATCGACAACCAGGATTTCATAGTTCGGATAATCCGTCCTTTCCAGAATGCTGGAGAGGCATTGACGAATCAGTTGTAAGCCGTTGCGGGTGGGGATGATGAGCGTCACCAGCGGCGGTCGCTCCGGCAGAGCGTAGCGCACACGGTAGAAACTGATATCCGGATCTCGTTCCGCTTGGGCTGCTATATTTTTACGGACCAGGTGCTCGTTCAGCGCGCGTTCCGCAGCTATATAGGCATAGGGCTTTGCCTGCGTGCATAGCGCGGTGCTGTCCGGGTGTGTGCGCCAGTGGTAGAGCACGCGGGGAATGTGGATAATCTGGCTCGGATCAAGCTGTTCGATGCAACGCAGAGCGAGATCGTAATCCTGACTCCCCTCCAGCCCCTCTCTGAATCCGCCTATTCTCCGTAATAGTTCGGCTCTATACACACCCAGGTGGTTAATCATATTTTGTGAAAGGAAGAGGTCGTAGTTCCAGTCACACTTGAAATATGGGTCATATCTCAGGCCAGACTCGTTTATCTTATCTTCATCGGAGTAAATAAGGCTGGCGTTAGGATGGCAGTTAATGGCTTCCGCCACCCAGAAGAGGGCCTGTTCGCTCAGCAGATCGTCATGATCCAGCAATGCCACGAACTCTCCCGTGGCCATTTCAAGCGAGGTATTTGATGCCACGGAAATGTGGCCATTCTGTTTGTGGCATGCGACCCTGATGCGCCCGTCTTCGGCAGCATGCCTCACGAGCAATTCGCGAACTGCTGGGTTTGTTGAAGCGTCGTCGGTGATACACAGTTCCCACTCCGGATAAAGCTGATTGCGCACCGACCGGATCGCTTCGTCCAGCATGGGCAACGGCGGGTCATACACGGGCATGAGTACGGATATTCTGGGTACGCGAGGAAGGGATTTGATGCTGCCTCGAATCCGCTGGCGAGCCTCCTCATCGAGCGTGTCGTAACGTTTGATCCACTCCTGGTAGTCGTTCCGGTCGACATAACCTGACTTGGAAACAGGAACGGCCTGGCCATTTGTCTGGACGTAAATCAATCCGCGCCGGATGCCGGGGAAGCCGTCGCGGTAATAGATACGTATGGCCTTCGCCAGCGCGGGGCGCACCCCCCCAGCCACCCGGACCACCGACGGGACAATCTTCATGACGTGATTTATGCGTTTGACCTGGTGCACGACCCACCGTAAGGGGGCGGTGGCGCGCCAGCTAGTCGATAACCGCAGATCTTGTAGCTCATGAAGCAAACCGGCAACTCGTTCGGCACGCTCGCTTACCGTCTGGTTTAGGCTCGCAATCTGTCCCTCGCGCTCCGCTATGGCTTGGTTGAGGCCGGCAATCTGTCCGTCACGCTCCGCTATGGCTTGATTGAGGCCGGCAATCTGTCCGTCACAATTGGTCAACTCCTTGATACGCAGCAAAAGCTCTTCGTCTGGTGGCACACTGCGTGCGGTCCACTCATTATCGGTTTGGTCTGGGATTTCTGATCTCGAATGCAGTACATGGCGCCCTACCACCTTTTCTATCGATCCGACGATGACTCTTGTTCCCAGCCTATTGCCTTCAGGATCGGCCTTTCGGATGACACACATTGAATTAAGAAATTGAACTGAGTGAACATGCCTGAGCACTTCCCCATCTATCTGAAAACCATGCCTTGAACAAATTCCGCCAAAGATATCGGTGCAGGTCTTTTCAATGCCCCAGTGCTCGTAGTTCACGACATCGGCTAGGCGTTTGAAGAACGTAACGGAAGAAAATGGGTCAAACAGACCCCCTTCAAATTCTTGCCAGTAGCTACAGTGCAGGTCTTCAGCAACAAAGACACCACCATCCGCCAAGTGAGGAAAGTACCGAGCAAATGACTTCACAATGTCACTGGAGCGATGAGACCCATCATCAATGATCACATCAAACACTGGTACATGTTCCAAAACACTTGTTTGCAGGGCATCTGAATTGGCATCTCCCACTACCACAGCGATGCGAGCATCCTCATAACTCAAACCGGCACACCGGGGATCGATATCACACCCAATTAGCTTCACGGCATGGGGAAAGTATTTCGACCAGATTTCTAGGGAGCCACCATTCTGCACCCCAATTTCCAGTACGCTGACAGATCTATCTCTGTACTCATTAAGAATTCGGTCATACTCGGCGAGATAGCTTGACCACTTGTCGGATACTTTCCCGGCGTGCTCCGCATACAATTGTTCCAACGTCTTTTTAGTCATTTCTCTACCGACAGTACGACACGCTCAAACGGGACTCCTACCAGTCCCCACCTGACCTTACTGGAAGACACCGTTACGATGAGAGCATCATGCAGCCAATGATGTTGCACATTGTATTGGAGATTGCCGTTCGCCACTGATACCATGACGGCGTACTGCCCGTTCGGCAACATAGGGAGCGTGAAAAAGAACTCGGCCGTAAATTGTTGACCCTGTTTTACAGGACACGACGTCTTCTCGGTAAACGGCAAAGTATTCTCACCGAATAAGTCCTGCCCGAGCCGGTCTCTCACTAGAAAACCTAGGATGGGACTATCCAGTGCTTCGTTTGCCTTCGCATGGATGACCATGCAGACCTTCTCACCGCCGGCAAATACGCCGCTTGGACCGGACCACAATTTTTCCAGTGAGACAGACACGATGTCTGCTGCGCCCGTTTTCCAGCCGGTAGCATGAGTGGAGTGGTCCAGAACCGATGCCATTGAGCCATAGTCGATGGCAACAATGCCCGTGCATTCTTTTTCAGAAGAAAACACTGAAAGTCCAGAAGGACTGGCAATAGCGGTAACGGGTCTAAGTTCTACCTCCTCATCATAGATTTCTTGCAATGTATATTGCAGGTACGCTTCGCCTACCTTTTTTGAGAGACCTATTCCCCGGATCTGCCCCTTGTCCAGCCAAATACTCCTTTTACACAAGTTCTGTACCGCGCTCATATCGTGGCTAACAAATATCAGCGTACCGCGTTCCTGATACGAACGAATGAAGCGCATGCACTTCTGCGTAAATACAGCATCGCCCACGGACAAGGCCTCGTCCACAACCAGAACATCCGCATCGACGTGCGCGATCACTGAAAAAGCCAGTCGCACATACATTCCACTCGAATACGTCTTCACCGGTTGGTCGATGAACTGGCCGATGTCGGCAAAGGCGGCAATGTCATCAAACCGACTGTTGATTTCTTGCCGGCTCAGTCCCAACAAAGCACCATTCATATAGACATTTTCCCGGCCAGTAAATTCAGGGTTGAAACCTGCGCCGAGTTCTAAGAGCGCAGCGACGCGGCCGTTCGTGGCTACCGCACCGTGCGTTGGAGTCAGAGTCCCACAGAGGAGTTGTAGGAGTGTCGATTTACCTGATCCGTTGCGTCCGATAATCCCGATCGTTTCCCCCTTCTTCACCTCGAAGGTCACATCACGCAGTGCCCAGAATTCGCGAGCATAACTCTTTGGGTCCTTCCGTAAGAAACGCTGAAGGCGTGGATAGATCACCTGCTTCAAGCGATCCTCTGGTCGGTCATAGAGCTGGTAACACTTACTCAGGTTCTGAACACGAATCGCAATGTCTCCAGTCACCGACTGGGCCTGGCCTTCCCCACCGTCCATGCCCCTCTCCTGAGAGGGAATCAAAGATTCTGTTAAGAGACTCTCAGAGGACATCAGCAAATCCCTTCCTCGTCTTCTGAAACCACCAGAATCCTGCCCACGCAATGGTCAGACCGACCATGAAGGAGAGCCCCCAACCTGTCCAGTCCAACATTCTTCCCCATATCAGGACGTTTCGTGCTTCTTCAATAACGAAGGTAAGCGGATTGAGCAGCAGCCACCCCTGGTATTCCTTCGGTAGAGCAGACACGGGATAAAATACCGGCGATAGAAACAGCAGGACCGTGGTGATAATCCCCGTGGTCTGAGCAATATCACGAACAAACACCCCGGTCGCCGATAGAATCCAGGCAAACCCCATGGTGGCAATCAGTAGGGGTAGAATTACCAGCGGAAACAAGCCTGCTGTCCAGGGCAACGAGAAATTCAGAATCAGTTGCGCGAGCAGCAGCACCGCCAAGCTAATCATGGCATGAAACAATGCTGAGCCCATGGTAACCCACGGCAGAATCTCTAGTGGAAACACCACCTTCTTGACGTAGTTCGCATTGGAGAGGATGAGACCCGGAGCACGATTGACGCACTCGGCAAACAACCCATGCACGATCATGCCGACGAAGAGAATGATGGCGAAACTGGTCTTGTTTTCCTCATCCGCCATCCCCCAGCGCGCCTTAAATACCACGGAAAAGACGAATGTATAGACAGCAAGCATCAGCACGGGGTTGAAGAAAGACCAGGCAAGCCCCATGATCGAGCCACGGTATCGACCAACCACCTCTCGCTTGGTTAACGTCACAATCAGCATGCGATTACGCCAAAGGCTACCTGCCATTTCAAATGGAGTTGTAGGAAGGTGTTGCATCAGCGGAATAACATGGATTCTCTCAACTACCGTAGCTTTTCTTTGAGCACCCGCAGCAAGTATTGTCCGTAACCATTTTTGGTCAAGGGCTGTGCGAGTTGTTGGAGCTGAGTGGCAGAGATCCATTGTTGTCTGAAGGCAATTTCTTCCGGACATGCCACCTTCAAGCCTTGCCGGTTTTCTAACGTGGCGATGAATTGGCTGGCATCAAGTAACGACTCATGGGTACCAGTATCCAACCATGCATAGCCTCGACCCATGACCTCGACGCTCAGCTGGCCTTGATCCAGATAAATGTTATTCAGATCCGTAATCTCCAGTTCACCGCGTAAGGAAGGCTTCAGGCTTTTGGCCAGATCGACCACATGTTGATCGTAGAAATACAGACCAGTCACGGCATAGTTTGATTTCGGTTGTTTTGGCTTTTCTTCCAACGATCTCACCTTACCGTCTGAGTCGAAATCGACAACTCCATAACGTTCAGGGTCCTGTACATGATAAGCAAACACGCTTGCGCCTTCGGTGCGAGCCATGGCATTACCCAGCAAGCAGTGAAAATCATGGCCGTAAAATATATTGTCGCCCAATACCAGAGCAGAAAGACCATTTCCGATGAAGGATTCTCCGATGATGAATGCTTGCGCAAGACCATCAGGCGAGGGCTGCACAGCATAGTGCAGGTTCAGGCCCCACTGTTTCCCCGTGCCGAGCAGCTGCTCAAACCTAGGCGTGTCCTGTGGAGTGGAAATGATGAGGATCTCCTGAATTCCAGCCAGCATCAGGGTGCTAAGTGGGTAATAGATCATCGGCTTGTCGAACACCGGTAACAGCTGCTTGCTGATGGCCAGTGTGGCCGGATGCAGTCGACTCCCGGAGCCGCCGGCGAGGATGATGCCTTTGCGTGTGCTCATGATGCCACCAGAATTTGTTGCAGAATGTGCTGAACCCCACTTTGCCAGTTTGGCAATTCCAAGCCAAATGTTCTACGCAGCTTACTTGTATCCAATCGTGAATTCGAGGGCCGCTTGGCGGCAGTGGGATATTCTGACGTGGGGATCGGTCGAATGGCATCCGGCGAGAGCTTGAGTGGTTTACCGGCAGCGAGGGCTTCCGACACAACAAACCGCGCATAGTCGCACCAATTCGTCTCCCCGCCTGCCACAAGATGATATAAGCCGAACGGAAAGTTTTTGTCTCCCGCATGCTGCCTCTGCCGAATAAGCTGTGCCGTCACATCCGCCAGCAAGGCCGCAGACGTCGGCACACCATATTGATCAGCCACAACATTCAGACTTTCACGTTCGAGGGCCAAGCGCAGTATGGTTTTGGCAAAGTTGTTCCCATGAGCTCCAACCACCCAACTCGTTCGAAAGATCAAGTGCCGTGCCCCGCTTTCTTGTAATGCGATCTCGCCATCCCTTTTGGTACGACCATACATACTTTGAGGGTTCGTGAGATCATCTTCTGTATAGGCCCCTGCCTTGGTACCATCGAACACATAGTCGGTGGAATAATGCACGACCCAGGCACCCAGTTTCGCCGCCTCTTCACCAAAGAGTCCTGGGGCAACGGCATTCACAGCGTGAGCCAGATCAGTCTCTGATTCTGCCTTGTCCACTGCTGTATACGCTGCGGGATTGACGATCAAGTCAGGTTTGACCGACCGGACCAGAGCAGCAATAGCCGAGGCATCGACCAAATCACACTCACTGTAATCCACGGCATGGACCTCTCCCAAGGGAGCCAGTGCACGTTGTAGCTCAAACCCGACCTGCCCATGCTTACCCGTTAATAGTATCCTCATCGCACTTAGGTGCCGTAGTGCTTGTCCATCCACGTAAGATAGGCACCGCTCATGACATTGGTCACCCAGCGCTCGTGATCGAGATACCATGCAATCGTCTTGCGGAGGCCTGTTTCAAAAGTCTCTTGGGGCTTCCAGCCAAGTTCCTGTTCGAGCTTACCCGCATTGATGGCATAACGGCGATCATGACCTGGGCGATCCTTGACGAATGTGATCTGTGTTTTGTAAGACCGGCCATCAATCCGAGGCTTTAGTTCATCCAAGATGGCACAGAGGGTTTCCACGACGTCAAGATTGGTTTTTTCGTTCCAACCACCGATGTTATATGTTTCGCCCACACGCCCAATTTCAAGCACTAGGCAAATGGCACTACAGTGATCCTTAACGTAGAGCCAGTCCCGTATTTGCCGGCCATCACCGTAGATTGGAAGCGTTTTGCCTGCCACCGCATTGAGAATGCAGAGTGGAATAAGTTTTTCAGGGAAGTGGTACGGACCGTAGTTATTGGAACAATTGGTGGTGAGGACCGGCAATCCATACGTATGGTGATAGGCACGTACAAGATGGTCGCTCGCCGCCTTGCTGGCTGAATAGGGACTATTGGGCTCGTAGCGACTTGTTTCACTGAACGCCGGAGCATCTTTCGTTAATGAGCCATACACTTCATCGGTGGACACATGGAGATAACGGAAGCCCTCTTTAGCTTTGCCTTCCAGCGCTTCCCAATAGGCACGCACAGATTCAAGCAAGTAAAAGGTACCGACGATGTTGGTCTGAATGAATTCGCTTGGACCATGGATAGAACGGTCGACGTGACTCTCAGCGGCAAAATTGAGCACGGCACGAGGACGATGCTTGCTCAACAGTCCGTCAACGAGCGCGGTATCACCGATATCACCCTGCACGAAGATATGCCTCGCGTCACCCTGCAAACTGGCAAGATTCTCAGGATTCCCCGCGTAGGTGAGCTTGTCGAGATTGATGACGGGCTCATCGCGTTGCGCCAACCAATCGAGAACGAAGTTCGCACCGATAAATCCGGCTCCGCCGGTGACCAGAATACTCATCTACCTCTTGTGAGCCTTATGCGCCGCAATCGGACGAGGCGCGAATGGCGTCGATCGATGGTATCAGCGCCTATCGAGACACCTGTTGAGTCGAGACCGATTCAAAGCTCGGCACAAGCCGTTTGAGATCATGGAGCAGCGTACCTTCATCACATTTCGGAAGATTGCCCTGCAACAACTCTAACCAGTCATCCAGCTCGCCTGTCGAGATGGATGGGCCTCCGGCTCGATAAATCTTCGGATGGGCCGTCGGCTCAACTTGCACGTTGTCCTCAAACAGTTCTTCGTACAACTTCTCTCCCGGCCGCAGACCGGTAAACACTATCTGGATATCCTTGTCCGGAACCAGGCCGGCCAGTACGATCATATTTCTCGCCAGATCGACGACTTTGATTTGTTCGCCCATATCAAGAACAAATACTTCCCCACCCTTCCCGATAACACTCGCTTGCAAAACCAATTGTACGGCCTCAGGAATGGTCATGAAATACCGTCTGATTTCTGGATGAGTCACGGTCACCGGGCCGCCCTTACGGATTTGCTCGGAAAACAGCGGCACCACACTCCCGTTGCTTCCCAACACATTGCCGAACCGCACGACCGTAAACTTGGTCAAGCCTGTTCGATTAAACTCCTGCATCACATGCTCGGCAATCCGCTTAGTCGCTCCCATAATACTCGATGGATTCACAGCCTTATCAGTGGAAATCAAGACAAAACGATCCACACCCGCCTTCAACGCGGCTTCAGCGACCACACGAGTCCCGAGAACATTGTTGCGAATCGCCTCCTTCGGATTCAGTTCCATCAGGGGAACATGTTTATGCGCCGCAGCATGAAACACGGTGTCGGGTCTGCACTGTTGGAACACCTCCGACACACGGTCGGGAACTGTGACATCTCCGATGACGGGGAGAATCTTCACGGATGGGAACCCTGTCTTCAACTCCAACATGAGCGAATGAAGCGCGTTTTCATACCGTTCGAACAAGATGAGCGACCGGGGATTGTACTGTGCGATCTGCCGGCAGAGTTCTGATCCGATCGACCCTCCTGCTCCCGTCACAAGAAGCGTTTGCCCACTGATGTGGGGAGACAGCGCTTGGGGATCCGTCCGGATCGGCTCACGTTGGAGCAAATCGTCGACGCTCATAGGCCGCACTTGTTGGAGAGAGACAGGATCACCGAGTAATTGTTTGACATCGGGCAATGTCTTGATCGGCACTGAACAACCTTCTGACGCAGCAAGAATCTTTTGCTTCACGGTTGTGGAACCGGAAGGAATGGCCACGATGATCTCGTCGACCGTCAGCCGTTCGGCGGCCTTCTTGATATCCGAAATGACACCCACAACAGGAATCCCATGAATGTTCATCTTGCGCTTGACTGGATCATCATCGACAAACCCAACCGGGCAGCAGCGATAATTCGCATCGTACAACATGTCCCTGACTAACAGCTCACCCGCATGTCCTGCGCCGACGATCAATACCCGGCGCGCGCCCGGGTCAAAGATCTGAATCCACTCCCGAAACCCCCGCACAGCCAATCGGATCCCTGCCAAATACAGCGCCGTTAACAGCCCCGTCAGGATGATCACGGATCGAGGATACTGCGTCACGCCGCCAAGTTGATGGATCACCCCATAAAACACCGCGGAGCTGCTCAGTGCGGCTAGTAGAATTTTCCAGAGATCGCGGAGATCGACATATCTCCAGAGCCCTCGCTGAATCCCAAACAGCCACAAACCGGTACCGTACATCAGCAGCACGGCTGGCATAAAATCCCACATGATCCTCCGATATTCGGGAGGAACATCCGCATCGAATCGCAGTGCAAAGGCAGTCAGGTTCGCTGCGAAAATCAACAGCAGTTCCACGCCAATAACGAGAATCGACCGGTACCTGAGTACCCGATCTCCAAATCGTCTCGTGAGGGAATGGAAGAGTTTCGCGGCTGACTGTTTCATACGCTGGTTTGTACTGCGGCGTTGATCTCCCGCTCCCGGAGCATGGCTTCAGCCGCCTCGATGACCCGATGCACAGACATTCGCTGGAGACAGTCACTGAGACTGTTCACATGACGATCACATCCTTCTGCAAGGCACGGTACGCAATCTCCTTCGCCTTGAAGCAAAACCACATTCCCCTGCCGCTGCGATCCTTGTTTATGCCAGGGGCTCTGTGCATCTGAGAGAAAGTCCTTCGGCCAAGGTCCCCACTTCACAGGGTTGGAAGGGCCAAACAGCACAACGGATGGCGCGCCGATAGCAGCAGCCATATGACTGACGGCCGTATCCGTCCCAACATACAGTGCCGCTCGACTTAAGAGATAACCAAGAGCCGGTAAAGTTACCTGACCAATCAAATTGATGGCCTTGGGTAGCCCATGAATAATCTGATCACAATACGATTGCTCAGCCAATTTGACTCCGGTCACGGCAACAATCAGCCCACGCTCGATCAACCACTGCCCAAGCGCCACCCATCCCTCGACAGTCCAGGTTTTGTAGGCAAACTTTGGCGATACATGCAGCACCACGTAGGGATGGGCACTTCGTATAGCAGGAAACAGGGTCTGAACAGATCGCTCCTCCTTGTCTGTCCAGCTCACCACGGGAGTACCAAGTGGTGTAATGCCCAACGGTGCAAGCAACTGGAGATTCATGGCCACCGTATGGGTAAAAAGATTGTCAAACGGGACCCAGTGATTCAACAACCTCCGCTTCCACCAGGACTTTTTGTCAGGCAACAACGTCCCTACACAATACCGTCCTGCAACCCAGGCATGAAACGTCGGACGATCCCCCGCGAGGACCGACACAGCGACATCGTAGCGTCGCCATAGCAAACGCAGCAAGGCGAGATGAGGGCGAATCGCCGGACGTTCGGCAATTGTCCAGACTCGATTAATATCCGCATTGCCAGTGAGCACATCCTCAGTCCCTTCGAATACGAGTATGTCGATCATCACGTGAGGCAAAGCAGCTTTGAGCGAACGAATGACCGGAGTGGCTAAAAATACATCTCCAATTCGACGCGTACATACGACTAACACACTCTGGAGATCCCGCTTCATGTTGTCGTCCGTCGTGTTGTCGTAGATTGATGATCAAAGAACGCTCCATAGTGTTGTTCGAGCCCAACGACGGCTCGAACTCCCGAGGAACGGAGGAGAGCATCCAGACGTTCCTGATTGACCGGCAGCTGCATGCGATCCTGCTCGGGATGCCATAAATGAAATACCGTCGCAGCAAAGCGTGCATTCTTATGCTTCACGCCGGCATGGAGCAATCGAATAACCAAGTCCGAATCTTCCAGCCCCCATCCTTCGTAGGATTCGTCCAGTCCATTCACATGAACCAAGTCGGTTCTCCATGCGGAAAGATTGCAGGTCTTGATTCCACCCCAACGATTCGGCGACCATTTTCGAAACGGGCCGTCGGGCAGCCGCATCAGTGGAAGCAGGCGATTTACCTCGCGCCGAGACCAGCATCGTACCCACTCAATCCCACTCCACGCATGAATTGGAATTCGATCACATACCACACGCGCCGTCAACTCAGCCGATAACAACGCACGGTTCGACCCAAGGAAGTACCCAGGCTCGGCCAATTGCTTGTGGACCTGTACGAAGTGGCGGGATGGGACACAGTCGCCGTCGGTAAAAATTACGTAGTCGGCACTCGTCGACGCGACCGCGCGATTACGGATTGCCGCGGCTCGGAATCCTCGGTCTTCGTGCCAGACATGCTCGACGGAAAAGGGGGCGCGTCTACTAAATTGCCGCACAACATCTCTCGTCTCCTCTCCTGAACCATCATCCGCAACCACCAGCCCGAAATCTTGATCAGTTTGCCCACAATAACCTTCCAGCACAACCGCCAGCGCATCGGGGCGATTGTAAGTCGTAACGATCACGGCTGCTTTCATTTCGAAGGTGCGTTATCAGGTCTTCGGATGGGAGCCTGTTTAGGCAGCGTCCACATTTCCTGTTGCTCGAACCGCTTGGCATACCGGTAGAACGTGCCTTCAAAATTTCCAAAGGCGATGACAAACCCCGGCCAGCCATCCAGAAATCCCAGCTTTGCCACGTAATGTTTCAGAAACGACCAGAAACCGTGAAAGAGAGCAGTACCCATGGACACCCGTTGATCTACAAGCTTCAGTGCTCCAAGGGATGAATAGCGATTCGCTTTTTTGACGACTTCTTCAAAGTCTCTGAATGGGATTTGCCAAATGGCATGCTTCAGGCGACCAGCCGATTTGGCAGTCAAGAGTTCGTATCCTTCATGGACGGGAGACTCCATATACCTCATGCTCCCTTTTCGAAACAGTTGCGGCTGGCGGAAGTTGGGATACCAGCCGGAATGCTTGATCCAACGTCCCATGAAGTAGTTCCGCCTCGGCACAAGATAGGCGTCATGGCTAGGAGTTTCGGAAATAATCGCCAAGATTTCGTCGCGAACTTCCGGCGTACATTGTTCATCTGTGTCGAGACTCAAGATCCATTCATGGGTACAGGCCTTGATGGCCTGATTTCGAAGATGGCCAAATCCATGGAACGGGATCTGGACGACCCGAGCTCCCAAGTCCATGGCAATCTGAGCCGTTTCGTCGGTGCTCGCTGAATCGGCCACGATGATTTCGTCTGCCCAGAGTACGCTATTAATGGCATCGGAAATTTTCTTCGCCTCATTGTAAGCGATGATATAAACAGACAGACTCATGTCGTGGTACCAAGTCGTGAATCAACCCCAGAATACAAGAGGCCGGAAAACAGACAATAAAATAGTTTCTCCGTATGGTCGACAAGCCCAGGTTGAAAAAGACAGGTAATCGCGATGGTGACTACTAACCCTTTGGCGAGCAACTCATATGTTTTGTCACCTGCAAGAGAAGCTGATCGCCACTGCTGCACAAACAACCAAAGCAACATACCGAGTCCGACTATTCCGACTTGTGCCATGATGAAGAGATATTGATTATGAGGATGAGGAGGAACATCGAGCCTGGCTTGTTCCGTGCGCGCCCGATAGGCTTGGATAAACCCTCCGGTACCGACCCCCATCAAGGGATGCTCCTGAATGATTTTGCTTGTGTGATAGTAATATTCCAATCGCCAGCCTATTGGATCCTCCACGACAGCGACATTTGGATTCCACTGTGTGACACTCGCAACAGCCAAATTTACCCGTTCATGGAATGAAGACGAAACCTGGTATGCGGTCGAGAAGCAGAAGCTGAGCGCCACAACTGCTGCAAGTATTCCTCGCCACCCAAAGATCATCTGAAAAGCCAGGACGGCAAGTCCGGCTAAGACCATATACCCGGTTCGGCCCTGGACCATCAATAACACATTACCGACGGCCAAGACTGACGCACATCCCCACCCCCATCGTCTCCACCTCTGCGAGGACTTCCATGCCAACACAGCAAACAGTAACGCGCCGAATGCCATCAGGACATTATGGGTCGTGTGTTTTTTGAATACACAGGGGTCCGACAAGTCACAATCGATAACCCCACTAATTGAGAGAATTCCCAAACTCGACATGATCGACAACACCAAGGTCACTCCTAACGAAGCCGCCAAACTAAGAAGCGCGCGATTTCGCTCTTCAACGTCGATCGCCATAGAAATCAACAGAGGAATGAGCAAGAGATCGACATACTTTTTCAGTGCATGTAGTCGCTCTTCTGGAGAACCCATTCCCCACAGCGTTCCCAACAGTACCCACCCAAACAACAACAAGACGCTTATCGCCACAGGGTTCGCCGTGATTCGCCGAAGCCGTTCCCTCCACTCCCCACTAACAGCCCAACACGCGACAAGCAGAACGACGAGAATGCTGTCTGCCACTACCCAGATGGGAATGGTGAACCCGAGCGCAGTCGTCGTCCAACCTGCGGCTCGTCTCGCCTCCGTCTGAAGACGATTGCCCCACCCAGAAGGCGAATTGACGGTCAGATTGCTATCCAAAACCTGCCCTGGAGTGGACATAACCAATTAGTGAGGTACGAGACAGGGTTCGGCAAGATCACGCTAGGCTTTTACCGTCTCTCTCGCAGGAGCCGGTGCTGAGACCGGCCGTACCGGATTCTCCTCATCTGCTACGCAAGCATCCGGAGCTGGACATGCGTGCATCATCTGCCGTTCCAGCCTACTCACGGACATGCCCATGACAAGAAACATGACCAGCCACGCCCCAAGAATGACGAGCTTCCAATTTTCAGTTGAGTGATGATAGAGAACAGCCAGTCCTCCGCATAGAATCATGATTCCATACTCTGCAAGCACGGCCCGGCGATGGCTCCATCCACTCAAAACCAATCGTTGATAATAGTGTTCACGATGCGCGTTCCATACTTTTTCTAGACGGAGCGCTCGCCGCATGAGTGTCACCGTCGCATCGATAATAAATGGAGAAAAAACAATTATCGGTACCCACAATTCGAATATCCGGTCCCGAACCCCAAGAAGCACCAACGTCCCAGCCAAGAAACCGACGGTGATACTCCCGGCATCACCCATAAAAATACGTGCCGGGGGAAAATTATAGACGAGAAAACCAAGTGCGCCCATGGCAACGAACGTAGCGATGATGAGCATCACTGGGAAATGTGCTTCCCATCCGAAATACGCAAGAAAGCTAAACCCGATCAGCGTCATCCCGCCGGCAAATCCATCCATGCCGTCCATGAAGTTGTACAGATTGGCCATCCATATCAGGAAGAGCGCGCTCACGGGAATAGTCGCCAACCCGAGCTGAATCGAAAGCCCGTCAGGTAGCGGGATGGAAGATATTTTTAGCCCCACACCACCAATGATGATGAAGGCTGCAACCGCTTGCACGCCTAAGCGAAGACTGGCGGGAAGACCTATACAATCGTCAATAAAGGACACCGCAAAAACAAGGAGCATGGACATGACAATCCAAAGACTCCCCGACGCCATCCCCTTCGGCAGCAACGGTTTAGACGGTTGGCTGAGGGCAAGCACACTTGCAGCCACGACAAGAGCAACGACTACACTTACAATGATCGCTAACCCTCCAGTCTGGGGAGTCGGGCTAGAATGGAGCGTTCGTTCGTTAGGGTGAGCAAGTATTGAGCCAAACGATTTCTGTGAAGATAACCTTTTTGTGATCATCAAAGCGGATACGAAGGCCACTACCGCTGGCAAGATGACCATCATAATGTTTATGGTGAAAGTATTACCTGACCCAGGCATCTATATACCCAATGTACTCAACATCACGCACTCTTCGTTTTTCGGTAGAACGCAACCAACTCAGGAACTGTTTCTCGAAAGGAATGCACCGCCTGATAGCCTAAATCACGCGTGATAGCTGTGGTACTGAAACAAGCTCTTCCGACGAGCTTTGTCAAATGCTCTGTCGTTAAGGGAGTCCGCTGCCCATAGACCACTTGGAGTAAGTCACCACACCGAGCGGCGCCTTTCAATGCCCAAAGCGGTACTCGCCATCGGAGTGCTGGGTTTCCTAATCCAGCGTGCAACCAATCATAGAGGTCGGTCACTGAATACGGCTCAGCGTCGGCGACGATGTATGTCTGTCGCTTTAAATGCGAGGCACCAAGGCACAGTTTCACTGCCTGCACAAAATTCTCGACATGCAAGAGGCTTCGAATTGCCGGAAGACGAGGCAAGGCAGGAAACCGCCCACGATCGATCGCCTCAATCATTCGATAGAGATTACCCTTCTTCGTCGGCCCATATACCATCGGCAGGCGGAGCGAGACAGTGGTGAGACCATGTTGCCCTGCGTATTCCGAAACAAGTTGTTCTGCCTGCCATTTTGATCGACCATAGGCAGTTTGTGGGTTAGGAGCTTGTGTTTCATCCACACACCCGCTCGTCTCTTCACCGAACACTTTAACTGAACTCGCAAACACGAATCGGGTCACACCAGAACCCACTGCAGCATCGAGGATATGCTTCGTACCTTCAACATTGACGGCTTCATAATCTTTGTCTGCCACAGAATCATCCATCGCATGGACCTTGGCTGCCAGATGCACCACGGCTTCAGAGTCGATGACCGCCTGCCTGACCGTTGCAGGATCGCCAATATCGGTAGCCACCGTCGCAACCTCCGGCACGAACGACGCAACACTGCTCTGACTGTGCACCATGGCTCGCACGTGGAATCCAGACCGGCATAATTCTCGAATAAGGGCCGACCCTAAGAAACCCGACGCACCTGTCACCAACACTCGCATGTTTCAAAAATCAAACTGCCATCGTGAAAGCGGACATAACTATTGCTTGCAAGCGGAGATCATTACAGAGCTTAGGCAGTGTCGTACAGCAATTCACGGTACAGCGCCAGTGTTTGCGAGGTCACTGCTTCCGTCGAAAACTCTTTGACCACAATTCCCCGGCCACTACGACCCAGCTCGTCCCGCAATTCTTCATTGCCCAGCAGCATCGTGACCGCTTCGGCTAAGGCATTCGCATCCTTGGGGGGAACAAGCAACCCATTGATGCGATGGCGGACGACTTCGCGGCAACCAGGAACATCAGTAGCAATGATAGGCTTGCCACAGGCGGCCGCCTCCAAGAGACTCACCGGAAGCCCTTCCCGATAAGACGGCAATACGACAATAGCAGCCCGACTGTACACCATCGGCATATCATCGTGATGCCCCCACCACTCGACAACTTCTTCTTCTTGCCATCGCTGCAACTGCTTGAGCCCAATACTCGCCGGGTTATCATCATCACAGCGTCCGACCAGCACAAAACGGGCATTCGCTTTCGCCTGTCTCATCACCCTGGCAGCTCCGACAAATTCACCCACACCCTTATCCCATAACATTCGGCCCGCCAGAAGAACGATGGGCTCTTGAGCCGCATCAGAGGTGGGCTGGAACCTTTCGATATCAACTCCCGTCCCGGGAATAACCTTGGTTCGGCGTTCATGCACGATGCGGTCACGGGTCAACTGCGCTCGATCCTCTTCGTTTTGAAAGACGGCAATCGCCCCCGAGTGAGCACATGCTGTCTTCAGCCCAACCCCTAAACACAGCCGAAGCAGTTTTGCCGTAACACTGTTACTCGTATAGGCATACCCCAATCCTGCAAACACATTTATGATGTGCCGAACACCGGCGAGACGTGCGGCCGTGGACCCATAAAGAATCGGTTTGGCCGCGACATGATAGACGATGTCTGGCTTTTCAGAACGGTAGAGCTGGACCAATTCCAAAACGGCAAGAGCCTCCCGGATCGGATTCCGGCTCCGACGGAGGAGACGGATGGGAAACAGTTTAAAACCTTGTTGACTAATTTGCTGCCCATAGTCCTGAACACGCATTGCAAGGAGTACTTCAAAACCCGCATCTCGCGCCCTACGCGCTAAATCGAGCCAATGCAACCAGAAGTACCAATCCTCAGTGACGAGAAATAGTATGCGTGGAGCAGATTTCATAAAGTCCGTGTCAGGATATGCGTTCTCACGAGCGAGCCGCCTCGATCATCGCAAACGCAACGCGTAGAAGATCTGCCTCTGTGTCCTTCAACACAACGGTCGTGCCCCACATCCCTGTACTGAACGCACGGACTGTCATGCATGTCTGAAGACTGATTGCTCGGCAACTAAGCCGGTCCACACAGATTGCCACCGTTCTCTCTCGGTTCGATCAACCGAGACCCAGGACGTGCGAGATCCCACCTCGACAGTGCCGCTCATCTGGAGAATGACATCTCTTGCCAATGCAACGCTATGCGCACCAATCCCCATCAGCGCCCATCCTAAAGAGGAGAAGTCATTCACCCTCGCAAGGAGCCGACGACAATAATTGAGCCTGCCTCGTCCTAATCTCCCGGCTACAATTTCACTCACCCGATACCCCAAGAGCACGTCCGCTATTGTCGCAAAGCGACTGTGTGAAAAGCTCTGAAGAAGGACCACTTGGTCTTCACACCGCACATCTCGCTCAGAGTACGGATGAGCGACAAACCATGTCCGCTTGCCCATCCACGTGGGATGCGCAAGGGGAAATCCCCACCACGGTCTCCGGCAAATGGTCTCGTGAGAGCATGCCGTCGGATAACGGCCGACCATCTCCCCGTCCCCCTTGAATATCACAGCGCCGGTTCCCAAGAGATCAATGTCACGATGCTCCTCAAGATACTGAACCTGCCGTTCAAGTCGATCAGGATACGCAACATCGTCGGCATCCATCCTGGCAATATACTGACCTCTGGCAAGACGCACACATTGATTCAACCGTGACGCTAAGCCAAAGTTCCCCAATGGTTCTTGAATTAATCGGATTCTGGGATCTTGCATTTCCGATAGGATTTCTGCCGTCCGATCAGTCGAGCCATCATCGACTATGATCAGCTCCCAGTGTTGATAGGTTTGAGTAAGAATCGACTGCACGGCTAACCCGACAGTTGCGGATGCATTGTGGGCGGACATTGCAACGGTGATGAGCGGTTGCTCCACGCTTCCCTACTACTCCTCTCCGATTGCCATCTACGTTTTCGTCCAGTGACTTGGTTGATCGAGCATTCGTCTCCCGATGTCAAGCGCACTCCGGGCCACCCGCTCTCCGAAGCAGCGCCACAATAGAAACCGCAGATACACCTTCATCAGTGACCATATCCAACGAAGAGGAGGGAGTCTCCGCCCATGCATTCGTTGAGCTCGTCGAGCCTCAGCCAAGACGAGCATGGATGAATTTGGATTGCTGCTGATTCCTCCCTGTCTAACGCCAGCAATGATGAGGTCTGGGATGAACAGTGCCTCTGCGTGTTTGAGTTCACGCAGCAACATCTCATAATCCCCGGCTATTCGGAACGATTCATCGAATTTTCCGTGCTGCTCAAACAAACTGCGGTGATGCATCATGCCGGGGTGAGGAAGGCACATACCGGCCCAAAATTTATCTTTCACGGTGTCCCATGAGGCTCCCATTGGATAAAGGCTTACGCCGCTCCCGTTCACCAGCATGTTCTGTCCATACACCACCCGAATGCCGGGTAACCGGGTTTTTAATTGTTCGCTGATTTGTGCCAAAACGGTTAAGTCCCAAAAAATATCATCTGCCCCAAGGAAGCAGATCCATTCGCCCCCGACCCTGTCTAAACCCTTATTCCAGGCGTGATAAATTCCCCGATCGGGTTCAGAAATCCAATAGCTGATTTTTGAAGCATTAGCTTCTAATACTTCGACGGTTCCATCTTTCGAACCTCCATCAATGACAATCAGCTCTTTGTGTGGATAGGTCTGCTGTGCCACACTGTCGATACACTGCTGCACAGTTCCTTCATTGTTAAATGTCGCCACAATAATAGTGAAGGCGAAGGACATCGTTCCTGCAGGAGCCTCTATTGAGGTTACGTGAGAAGTCGGCACCTCGACAACCAGCGGATCGCTCGTCACCTAATGTAGTTTTGTGAGTTAGTATTGCTCATACTGAGCCGACCACCAAATGGTGCGCAATGTTCAGCGGGCAATGTCGTAAAACTCTTTATTCATAGGCGTTCTAAGAATCAAGATACGCACTATTTAGCGTTCTCCTCAGTAACACTGAAAACCGTACGGATCACCTGCGTTCACCCATCTGCTCCAAGACGATACCCTCATACTCCAGAGCAAACTTCTGAAGCCGAACAGGTAAGGATTCTTGAGCTTCAGACATATGTTTCTGATCAACAGCGGAGTCATGGCTGGCAAGCACATCTGCCATTATGTCTGCAAGGTCCTCAGCACAATCGGGAGAGAAATAATATCCACGTTCAGGAGCCTGCTCTCTATGCACGGCGATATCGGAGAGAAGAACGACTTTGCCCATCGACTTTGCTTCTTCCACGGTCGTACTCCATCCTTCAAAAAGGGAGGGATTGATCACCGCAAGCGCCCCTGCCATAAGCGCTAACACCTCCGCGTACGCGATTACTCCGATCGTAAGAAAACGATCTTCGACCTTCGCTTGTTGCACATGCTTCATCAGCTGACCAAAGTAGCTTGGCTGGCGCGAATCCGAAGCATTGCCGGATGCTATGACGCATGCAAATATACCCCGATCCTTCAAAATGCGAAGCGCTTCTACAACGAGGCCATGGTTCTTGTGTCGCCAAAATTGGTTAGGTAGAAAAAAATATGGAGTGTTCACTCGGAACCGATTGATGGCTTGTGCAATCTCTTCCTGCCGAGGAGCCTTAATATTGGCGACAAAGTGGAGAAGCCTCGCTTTCTTTGCGCATTGAGGGTTCAGCTCGTTGAGATCATGCTGAGCATCTGAGCTGGATAAGATCAGACTCGAGCACACTCGGCAAAAGAGCGACCGAACCTTTCTGCGGGCCTGGATCTCCGCACTAGAAAAAAATTGCGGGAGATGATGCTCTTGAAAATCTGGAATCCAGCCCAGAACTGGAATAGCCCCCAAGCTCCCGAAAAAACCTTGATGCGACAGCACCTGGATATTGTGACATCGAAGGATCTTTTCAAGTCCGATATCTCTCCCAAGCAGCTCCGCCGTAATCCGCCGCACTATCCAGGCGGGCTTCCTCCAGTCCAGAAGAGGTGACCGAATAAGAGGCACAGTGGGAAACTGATCGGAAAAGGCCTCGTTCATTTTGGTGCCGGCAAGGATAATGGGTGTGATTCGAGGTCGAGGCAGGGCAACGAGCGCACTCAATAGGTTTCGAAAGTAACTCACACCTCCTAACCAACCTTGTCCGTTAACCGGTAAAATAAAGCCGACACGAATCACGGTCTCCGAGCCTTGAACCATTCCGCATAGGCGCGAACTCCCTCCGTCCAATCCGTTCTGGGAAACCAGCCCCATGTCCGAGCAGCTGAGATGTCCGCAGCATAGTGCCTGGGATCACCTTTTCGAATTATGCCAGAAAATGTCACGGGTGATCTCGCACCAAGTGCATGAGCCAGTTCGTGGAGAACCTGACCGATCGATGATGCGACGCCGGTTCCTCCGTTTACCACTGGCCGATCCGGGGAGGCATGATCGACCGCCTGCTGGATAAGCTCCGCTGCATCTTCCACATTCAACCAGTCGCGCGTCTCCTCTCCGGTGCCATCGAATACACAATTTCCGGAACATAGTTTCATACAGGCGTCCCACCACAGTTGTTTTGCAAGACCGCACCCATAGACAGAAAAGAGCCGAATAACTGTTGAGGAGACTTTATACTGTTCCCCGTACAATCGGCACAAAGATTCCCCGATTACCTTGTGGACTCCATACGGTGAAACCGGATCGAGAGGGGCATCTTCGCGAATGGGCAACTCTCTAGCGTGTCCATATACAGCAGCACTCGATAGGTAGACCAATCGAGCCGCAGGAGCTCGCAGCCTCATATATTCAAGTACCGCAGCCACCGTCCCGGCACTCCGGTGAAAATCCTGAAAAGGGTGAAACAGTGAATACCCGACGGACCCGCTACCGGCACAGTGCACAATAGCATCAGGAACCACGCCTAAATTGGAAAGTGCATCGAAAGAAATATCTGTGGCGTGCCACTCAGCAAGCCCCCACAGCTTCGCTTCATCCGCAGACCACGTGCCATGTCCCAAACCAATTACTGCCCATCCTGCCTCGGCAAATCGAAGCGCAGCGTGTCGCCCGATAAATCCTGCCGATCCAGTAATGAAAACGCGCCTGACTTTCATGGAATATCGACGAGCGGAAGATCGTTCAAAATCCGCTGTTCTTCATCCATCGACAGGAATGCCAAAGTTCCATCCCGCCGTCGCGATTCCCGAAACTGCGACGGCACGAATCCCTCCGAAGCTGTCATGATTGGGAGAGCCGATGATCGGACATCGCGGCGTACCCAAAAAGCATTGTTGCCTGCTGAATTGCAACCGACAAAGTCGTACCCCTTCCGAGATCCAAGCGAGACGAGGGCAGCCAGTGAGGCCCCATAGTAAATCCTTGAGTAGTGCGCTTCCGCCCGGTTAAACGCCGGATCGTAGGGGACAGTCACGGCACGATGGGGACCAAAGCGCGCATTGTATTCAACGATCACAATCCGAGGCGAGACGACCTTGACGGCATCCCACACCCAATAATCGTTTCCATCGATATCAATCGAAAGTAGCCCAATGTCACCATCTACTCCACTGGCTTTTAGTAACTCGTTGATATTCTCCGCCGTGACAAAAGCACACTCGGCCTTGAGATTGTGCCGCCAATAAATTGGGTCGCGCTTGATGAATTCAATATTCCGATCTGCTCCATCAATAACCAGCCCGGACCAATGATTGTTCATCAGCAAGAACCGTGTATTGGACTCAGTGTAATTCTCCACACCAAACTCAACAAATATCGGATGTTCGATAACAACTTGTCGAATGAGGTACTGGATTAAGCCATCTTCACCCCACTGAGAATAGACTTGGCATTCATACTCGCACAAGCTCCTTGGGTTCAGCATTGCAAGCTGCACATTCTCAATCCTCCCGAGAGATTGCTGAACCTTTTGCAGACGGCTATCCATTGACCGCATCAGACCATAGAACTGCCTTACTTTGCTTACGATGCCCATTTGGGCTTTCCCCAAATAACTAGATTACCGATGATGCCCATCTTGCTAAATTCCACGAATCTCACCCAGACCGCCTAAGCAAGGGCCCCAGCAATAGTGTCCATCGCAAAGCTAGTTATACCCCTTGGGGATACGGCTTAGACATCACGCCTAAATATGCTCTTCAACTATGCCCCAGCCTTGCTCCTGACACGGAAAATGCGCCTTAAAACGCCAAGAGTGAATCGCTTGACAAAAATCCACGTACAATAGTTTCGAAGGATTGCCCTTCTTAGCTCGTTTGGGGAAAGCAGATATGGCTTCCCCAGCTCCGAAGAAACCCGATCTTTATCCAAAGACTGAAAAAACTTTTCGTCGAACACTTTTGCGCCCGAGCGCTGTTCATCAGTTACATGTTCCTGCCCTACATTTATGTACCGAGGTTCAATGTCAATACGGACAAGATTGAGTCCCATATCCGCAGCGAACAAGACCCCACTTCCGAGATCGCTAAAAATACAGTGCCGCTTACCGTGAACATTGCGCACAAAGTTCTTCATGAAATTTACCTCAAACAAGGAACCGTTTGAGACTACTTTGAACCCATATTTTTCGTACACTGCAATCGTGCTGTTAATCATGTCCAAGAAATACAACATGACAGTAATAGGTTTGTACTCGCTTCCCAATTCATTTAGCCTACGTGCGAAATCCTCCACACAGTACCCGGTAGAGACAAAGTGCGATGAATGCGGGACAATGCAAATACTTCCACTCTTCACGACCAGCGGCAACTCACTCTGAAGCAGAGCCATTAAGTAGCAATAAGATGAACCGACAATTCTAATTTTCCTCTTTGGGTAAAACGCTTCGAGTTCTGATGCGATTCTTTGCGAGTAGACCCAAATTTCAGGAGGGCTCCCAGATGTCTCAAACGTGGTCGCGTACCGCAGCCAACCATGTTGTACTGCTACAGGAAGCGGCAAAAAACTAGGAAGCTTTGCGTACGCAAGCAAAGTTTCTCTAATTCCATAGAACCCAGCACCTGCATACATTCCTCATACCTCACCAATCTAAACATCTACTACGCAGGATTGACGATTCCGATGGTTCTATTGTGCTACGCCATCCTGATGACACGGCTCATTCTCATATAGTCAGGACACCACAGGTCACACGAAAGGGATGGAATATCCTGCCAACTGATTGGACCACCTCATGGACATCTTCATCCCAGCAATTCCCAACCCAACGCCGTCCCCTGCTTAACCTCCTGTTTCACGGCCTTGCCCAACACCTGCGAATAAAACTTTGGCGGCAGCCCCAGTCCTGGCCTGATCGCACGAACGTTATCACGAGTCAGGACATCACCAGCCTTGAGGTCCTTCACCACATATAACGATCGGCGATACCGGATGGACTCCTTCTCTGCTTCAGTCGGACCGTACCTCACTTGACCAAGTGCCTGCCAAGCACGTTCAGTTTCCAGCACCAGTTGTGCCATTTCAACGGGTTCCATTGAGAAAGCACTGTCCACTCCTCCATCCGCACGAAGGAGAGTAAAATGCTTTTCGATCACCGTCGCACCCAATGCCACGCTGGCTACCGATACTCCAATACCCATCGTATGGTCTGAGAGACCCACTTCGCACCCAAACAGCTCGCGCAGATGTGGAATGGTCAGAATGTTGGTATTCTCAGGAGAGGCCGGATAGGTACTCGTGCACTTGAGCAGCACCAAATCTAAGCAACCAGCCTCGCGGGCAGTCCGTACCGCCTCATCCAATTCAGCCACGGATGCCATTCCGGTTGAAATAATGAGAGGTTTTCCTGTTACTGCTACACGGCGAATCAGAGGGAGGTCCGTATTTTCAAAGGATGCGATCTTGTAACACGGGACATCCAGTCCTTCGAGAAGGTCGACGGCCGAGTCGTCGAACGGGGTGCTGAAAGCGACAAGGCCCAACTCATGTGCTCGATCAAAGATCGGTTTGTGCCATTCCCACGGGGTATAGGCCTTGCCGTAAAGCTCGTAGAGAGATGCCCCAGCCCACAAGCTCTTGGAGTCACTAATGTGAAACTCTCGCTCATCTAAATCGAGGGTCATCGTGGCGGGCGTGTAGGTCTGGATTTTCAGCGCATGGGCACCTGACTTCGCAGCGGCCTCGACGATCGCCAGCGCCCGCTCCAGCGATTGATTGTGATTACCGGACATCTCCGCAATCACAAACGGCTTATTGCCAGTGCCGACTATGCGCCCGCCGATGTCAATCATTGCACGTCACCCGATTCATCGTCAAAAACCAACGCCGCCTGCACGCGAACCATGATTTTGTTCACAGGGCTTACCGGAAATTCGATGGATTTGCCTTCCGTCTCAGCAAGCGCCCAGAGGACATCCGTATAGCCGATACGGTGTCGCATCAGTACCGTCGATGAAAAGCGCGGATTGATTTCAAATACACGCGGTCCCTTGTCCGTCAGGCGTAACTGCACATTCATACTGCCCCGCAAATCAAGTTCTTTGGCAATCTGCTCGCACACGTGAGATATCCGCTCATCGTCAATCACTTTAGCCCACCCGGTAAGCCCTCCAGTCAATCGCCTCAGCATCTGAAGAGTAGCCACCTGACCATCACACCTCCGGTAAACAGCGCAGGTGACCTCACGGTTCTCAGGCAGCAACATCTCCTGAAATATGGAATCCGGATAGCGCTTTGCGAAGTACCTAACGTCTTCTTCGGTTTGCACAACAACAACGGATCGGGATCCCGAACCGAACCGACTCTTTAGCACGCAAGGAAGAGAAATCGGAGGACCTTCGCTGACAGGAATGGTCCAGGGAACCGAGAGACCTAACCTGGCAAGTACTCGAGCGGTTTCAAGCTTATCCAGACCGGTATCAACCACCTGATTTCCAGAAGTAATCCATCGGATACCAGGCGCGATTTCAATGAAGGGTCGCGCCGCCTCCAATTCCGGCTCCGACATCGGGATGACCACATCCACCGAATGCACGCGTACGAGTGCCTGGATTGCACCTAGATAACCAGCGTCACCCGCACGTGGAACCCTAGAAAAATGATCCACAAATTTGTGGCCACCGTGTTGCATATGAACATCCACACCAACCAAGCACAGATCCGGCCGGCACTCCCGCAGAATAGTAGCCACCCCCTGAGACACATCGCCTCCGATTCCTGTAATCAGCACTGTCCTGCTCATACTCGCAAGAGAACCTCGGATAAATAAGGCAACTCTGAATGACGACGACGACACTCGTTTACTAGATAGGCGACATCATACTGTTCCGTTCGTAGATCGACCGCGCCACTCTTGGTATCAAACAACGCCCAACTAGCGCCTGGCTTTCGGTTTCTGGGTTGGCCAACGGACCCAGGATTGACAAGCAGAGTGTTCCCCATACGTCGGATCATTGGATAGTGCGTATGTCCCATGACAACAAGATCGAAGTTCGATTTGGCACATCGCCCAAACAGCTCCTCTGATGCATCAGGATAGACATATTGGTTAATATCCCACGGCGCGCCGTGACACAGTAGTATATGCGAGCCACCGATAGTTAGCTCCAGTGGATGAGGCAACCCACAGACCTCGTTTAATTGTTGTTCATTCAGCTGCTCAAGCGCCACGCATAAACCAGAACCGTAACGCGCACTCACAGAGGCCAGGAAGCCAGGGTCGTTTCGAGCTGCACTCAACATCTCCTCATGGTTGCCACGCACGACATGCTTCTGCCAGTGACCCAATTGTTCGAGCACGTTAAGCGGCTCGAAGTAGTACCCAACAAGATCACCAGTAATCAACAATCGCTCAACCTCGACAGCCTTGGCTGCCGATAGAACTGCACTCAAAGCGAGGGCATTCCCATGAATATCACCTAGCAATGCCACCTTCAACGACAGACCTCTTCACGCAGATCGAGCAATGCGGCTTGAAAAAAACACGTCGCTGGCAAATCAGGCAAGGGAGCTATTACCTGGCTCGTAGCCTCCAAACCAGTCGCCATGAGAGGCGTCGCGCCCGAAACGAACACTCCGCAATACGTACGCATCACTTGGCCAATCGATAATACATTCTCGACAAATAGCTCTGGCTCAGGCACATCCACCAAAACAACTTACGCGCCAAGGTAAACGATGGCATCAAAGCAAGTTTGTAATGACAAGGCGAAGCTTTACCCAGACGGTTTTTTATCATCTCCAATTTATCCCGCTTTGCCTCGACGTAAGAAAGCCGTAATATTCCTCCCGATGCCCAGCTTGGCAGCAGACGACCAAAATTCGACTACATCCTCAATCGGCTGTTGATGGAGAACGTTTTCAATTTGCACACGGGCTTTATGCACAGCTTTGCCAACAGATTTGTCGCGTACGTAATTCGAACCTGGATGAAAAAGGAACCAGTCCACTGGAAAGTCCGCGAGGACCTCTAGACATTCCCACCCCGTTGCAGTGAGAGTTCTCGAGAGGCTTTTGCGGTCAAAATAGTTCAAATGGTCAGGCGGTAGCACCCAAAACGCGTTGTCGATATGCTGCTTGTCCAACGCTGCACGCTGAGTGATCGAGCAATCATTCGGCACCGTTATCACAGCAATCCCGTCAAGTGAAACCAATGTCCGTAGTGACTTCAAAAGATTAAGGGGATCAATCACGTGTTCCAATACATTTTGCGACCAGACCACATCGTAGGTTTCTCCAGCCGATATTTTGGCTTCTAAAAGCGCAAAGATGTCGCCCGTCACCAAATCATCTTGGCAGCCAGGATTTTTAGACCGAACACCCGCGGCACTGAAATCAAGTCCAGTGACCGACCAACCTTGCTCCTGAAAAAATGCCAGTGCATATCCTTCACCGCAGCCAACATCCAACAGCCTCCTTCCGCTACACGCATGGGGAAAATACCGGCTGAGAATAGCCATACGCTGTTCTAGTTTGGCTCGAAAATATGAAAGTTCCTCTTGCGTGTACTCCAACTCATAGCTACCTTTAGCTTCCTGGTAGTACTTGTCGGCATAGTACTGCTGTAGTTCTTCTTTCTTGGGCTTATTGATAATTTCCCAAAAACCAAGGGCATGTTGCTTGAGGCGCTCATCCATGGAAACTCTCCCTCTTCAACTGTGAGAAAAGCAATCACGACTGCGGTGCATTGGCGGCACATGGCCCCGCACCCGCCATATTGTCGCTTGCAATTTCCATAGCATTTATTGTCAAGGAAGCCCCTTGCCCATTACATATCCGCGAACATTGCTGTGACCAATCAATGAGGGAATTCATGCTTAGAACGCGCACCAATGTGGCGGCAATAGCTTGCTGATCAACCTGCCCCTCATCACCTATCCAATGAATCAAACCTGACTCATGTAAATATTGAGCAACAGGCCGTTGATTCTCTGCCAATGTTACAACGAGGCTTGGCAGGCCCAAGCAGAGCCGCTCCCAGCTAGTCGCCCCGCCGGCACCAATCGCCAGATCAGCCTTTGCCATCAGCGGTGCCAGTGACGGCAGATTGCTGTGGATATGGATATTGCTATGACCCGCTACCTGCTTGTGAATATTCGTAGCATGAGGACTGTCGGCGGCAAAGACCACGTCGACAGTGATGTCCGGTCGGTTCAGGTGAATGAATGCTGCGAGACTTCGCCCTGTCATATTCGTACTATCAGCCCCGCCAAAATAGATGAGAATACGCCTGATTGGGCCTTCGCGTGGAAGTACCCGATCGTGTAGCTCCGCATAGAGAGGCTGAAGCAGCGCGTATTCTGGCCCTAACAACAACGCACAGGATAGCGGTACTTTGCTGGCGTAACGATGCTGCATTTGTGCTACCAGGTTTTGATCGAGGAGCAAATCGCAGTCGTGTACCCTATCCGCCAAATCATCGATCACCATAATCCTTGCGACGCATGAGCGGAGGCTGCTCTCCCACCTCTCATCGAGCCCATAATGATCGGCCACTAGCCAGTCAGATCGCTGTCCCGTGGCCTGGATAGCAGCACGTGTTTGTTCGAAATCCTCTTGCCAAGAAGCCCCAATCCAAGCCGCATAGGATGATCTGTCGTTGCATTGAATATTTATCTTCGGCAACCGGAAGGTGGAAAATCCCCGTTCCTCAATTCGGCCACACAAATGCCCTTCATGTTCACGACACACAAACACCACCTGAGCGCCACGTTTACGAAAGGCTTCAGCCAAGGTTAGGCACCGCATGACATGCCCATGGCCCATTGCATACGATGCATCAACACGAATCGTGATCTTCATCTGAGTACTTGCACGACTGCGGATTACGGGAATTCAGCTGCGCGCATCAACAGTTTCACCTGAGCAGCTTCACAGCACTAACGCAATGCCCGGCACTCAGTGCCTCTTTTCCAACAAAAACCAAGTGGCATCGTCTTGTGGGAATGCAGGATCACGACGATACGTAAAGCCATAATCAATGAGAGACAAGTCGGGGTACTTATCCATCAGTTCTCCGGCGAAATCCCGCTTGAATAATCGCTCTGCATGGCCGCGATAAGAAACGGACACGGGTGATGGATTGTAGTATTCGCAGACAAGCATAAACCGCTGGGAGGCACGATAGAGCTTCTCATATACGATGGGTAGCATTTCCGGATTGATATGGATCAAGACACCCTTGATCAGGCTGAGATCGGCCCCACGGTCAACCGAACAATCAAAAATCGACCCTTCATATACATTCTCGTCCCCGATAAGAGCTTTCAACAATCTTGCTGCATCGGGGTTGATCTCGACTCCCCTCAGTCCGATGCCGGGATAGAGCAGTTGCAATGCTTTCAAATTCATCCCGACGTTGGCACCGAATTCAATGCATGAGGAGAGCCTGCCTGCATGCTTGAGCGCTTTTGAAAAAAAGCTCAAGTTGGAGGCCAGCAGCTGATCACTGTTGTTCCGACCGATGTAGTCGGAACCAAATTGCCCCGCCCAGAAACTTTCCTGAGGTGTCGCATAATCAGGTGTGCTCATTTCGGTTACCCATCCGTCAAGGTTGATTTAAAAAGGTCCGGTGAATCGTTTCCGCGCGGCGCCAATCTTCCGGAGTGTCAATATCCACAACCCGCCAATTGGGAATCACCAGGCCAACACCGCTATTGTGAATGTTTGGATTATTCAACCACGCATATCTATGCCCCCAATAAAACTGCCCCGCATCATAGTACGCGGGCTCCAGATCCTGAGTTCTCGTCAACTCATGTTCTGGATGAAAGGAAGCGATACGTCCCGATTCCATACGCCGGAGCGCTCGTTGAATGGCCGAAGGAAATTTGGTGATGGGGAAGCTGTACTCTGCCGAAGCTATGTTCTGCAACAAGTTCAGAGCTGATTTCACATCGTCCTGCTGGATGAATGGGACGCCCGGATAGATACAACAGACATGGTCGAATCGCCACCCCAAATTGTCACAGGCCGTGACAGCATGAGCAATCACAGGTACGGTCGGGGTATGGTCGTCGGCCAGATGGAGAGGTCGTGAAAATGGAGTTTCCGCCCCTAATGCCCTGGCAGTTGCGGCGATTTCCTCATCATCGGTCGAAACGACCACATGGGCGAACAGCCCGCACTGTGTGGCGGCCTCTATGGCATAGGCAATCATGGGCTTTCCTGCAAAAAGCCTGATATTCTTGCGCGGAATTCGCTTACTACCCCCTCTCGCAGGAATGACGGCAATATTCATAGGGAAAGCACTTCGGCCAACGCACTCACGACTCGTTGCTGCTGCTGACATGACAGCGATGGGAACATGGGCAAACTGAGTGTCTCCTTGTAGTAGCGCTCCGCTTCAGGGCAATAGCCGGCACCGAATCCCATTTGTTCGTAGAAAGGCTGTCGATAGACCGGAATGTAGTGCAGGTTCACCAGGACACCTGCCGCATGCAGCCCCCGATAAATTTGTTGCTGTGTCTTCCCGCATCGCTTCGCGGTGACGCGGATCGGGTACAAGTGATAGCTGGAGTAGGCGTCGGGATGCTGCCCAGGGATTGTCAGGGGAAAGTCCGCCAACGCTCGGTCATAATAATCAGCAATGGCATGGCGAACACAGACAAACTCATTCAAGCGTGAAAGTTGGCTCACCCCGAGCGCTGCTAGAATATCCGTCATTCGATAGTTATAGCCGATCCGAATCTGCTGATAGTTCCAGATCTCATCTTCTGGACGCGGTTTCATCTCACTCGAATCATTCGTCACACCATGACTGCGATATTGCTGCATGCTACGAGCCAAAAGCGGGTCATTCGTGAGCGCCATGCCGCCCTCGCCCGTCGTAATGACTTTTACGGGATGAAAACTGAACACCGTAACATCGCTGAAGCGACAATTGCCGACTGGCTGGCCTCTATACTTGCCCCCGATAGCGTGAGACGCATCCTCAACAATACGAAACCCATATTCCTGAGCAAGGGAATGGATAGCCTCCATGTCGCAACTCTGACCACATAGGTGAACGGGAATCACCACCTTTGGTAGCGTTCCGTCGATCCTTGCTCTCACTAGCTTCTTTGTAAGACACGGAACGCTCATGTTGTACGTATAAGGATCAATATCCACAAAATCGACCTGGGCACCGCAATACAGAGCACAGTTCGCACTCGCAACAAAAGTCGTAGGACTCGTCCAGACACTGTCACCAGGCCCCACCCTCAATGCCAGACACGCCACATGAAGTGCCGCCGTTGCGCTATTGGTGGCGACGGCGTGCTTCGCCCCACAATAACGAGCCACCTCCTCCTCAAATCGTGGAACGATTGGACCCTGGGTCAGATAATCAGACCGCAATACCTGGACGACTTGATCGATATCGGACTCGGAAATATCTTGCCGCCCATAAGGGATCATTGCCGTCATATCTTGCCGACTATTTCACGGTTTTGTGCAATCCACGCTTGCAGCGTTTCAACGCTCATCCACTCGGCATTGTTGTCCGAACAGTAGGTAAAATCCTCGGAGACTCTCTTGCCATTCTTGATACGGTGCGGGTCATCGCTCCAGCTATGTATGGCAGGTAATATTTTGAAATGCTCGGTGTACTCGTAGGTGTAAGGAGCATCTTCCGTACCGATCATCTGCTCGTGCAGCTTCTCACCGGGACGGATTCCAACGATCTCGTGTTTGGCACCAGGTACACAGGCACGTGCGATATCGGTTACTTTCATTGAAGGAATTTTTTTGACGTAAATTTCTCCGCCCACCATGTCTTCAACGGCATGCCAAACCAACTCGACGCCCAGCGTTAAGGTGATCATGAAGCGGGTCATGCGACTATCCGTAATAGGCAGCTTGCCTTCGCCTGCAATGGAGAGAAAAAATGGGATAACGGAGCCGCGTGACCCCATTACATTGCCATAGCGCACCACACCAAAGCGCGTCCCCTGTGCCCCCGCATAAGAGTTCCCTGCAACAAATAGTTTGTCGGACGCAAGTTTTGTTGCACCATAGAGATTGGCTGGACTACTCGCTTTGTCTGTCGAGAGTGCAACGACTCGTTTGACACCTCGATCTATACATGCATCAATCAAATTCATTGCGCCGATCACATTGGTTTTGACACACTCGAATGGGTTGTACTCGGCGGTAGGAACGATTTTGGTTGCAGCTGCGTGAACTACATAATCGATACCATCAAGCGCACGGGACAGACGATCCTTGTCACGCACATCACCGATAAAGAAGCGAACGCGTGGGTCACTGGTAAAGAGTTTGGCCATTTCCCATTGCTTCATTTCATCGCGCGAATATATGACCAAACGGCGTGGATTGTATTTCGCCAGCGTCATAGGCACGAAGGTGTGGCCAAAAGATCCGGTACCGCCGGTGATGAGGATCGATGAATTTCCCAACATACTGGGCCCCTGATGTTTAACGTTCAGGTTTACTCCATACTAGCAAGGTACTGAAAAACCCGAGCCTCTGATTGCCCCGTTTCGAGCTGAAGTCATCCAAGGTGAAGCCACAGACAATGCCTGGCACATCCACATTAAAATTGTCCGCTGAGGGGCAGGCCATAGAAAAGTAAATCACGTACTCCCCATGTCCCAAAATTCTTGGCGGCATGGTCACCTTGAAGGTGTTGATGCCGATGGGCAGGTTATCCAGGGGGTTGACGGTCATGGCATCGAAACTGTCCGACTCTAGCACGTGCGTACCGTCTGGCTTGAAAATCGCAAGATACCCATACAAACCTGGCAGTTGCTTGCGAATCTCTATCTCAAACTTGATATGGATCGGATTATCGCAATCGAATTTCTGGGCAACATTTCCGTTACGATCCAGCAGAGAAATATTCTTCAATTGGGCCGCTTTCTTCAGATCGTCCGGGAATGCCATCTCCCCGTTAAGGCTGGCTACTCCGTTCAGCATATAAGCATTCACAACCGACTCAGTTTGTCCAATGTCCCTGATACGTCCTTTTTCCAGCCAGACGCACGTCGGACAGAGCTGGGAGATGACCCCCATGTTATGGCTCACAAACAGCACGGTCCGGCCTTCTCTGCCTACATCCTCCATCTTGCCTAGACACTTCTTCTGAAACTGCGCGTCGCCGACGGCCAACACTTCATCTACGATGAGAATTTCCGGTTCCAGATGCGCAGCCACGGCGAAAGCGAGCCGGACATACATGCCGCTGGAGTATCGTTTAACGGGTGTATCAAGGAATTGTTCGACTTCAGCGAAAGCGACGATTTCGTCGAACTTACGGACGATCTCGGCGTTACCCATACCGAGTATGGCACCGTTGAGATAAATATTTTCTCGCCCGGTCAGCTCCGGATGAAAACCCGTGCCCACTTCCAGCAGGCTGGACACGCGGCCTCGAATTTTGATCCGACCGGATGTCGGCGCGGTGATACGACTCAGAATCTTCAGCAGGGTCGATTTGCCTGCACCGTTCCGACCGATGATTCCGACCCGATCCCCTTGCTGGATGTGGAAATTGATATCCTTGAGCGCCCAGAAGGTTTCCTGTGTCGCATCGTCTTCCGGTCGGGCAAAAGGATGGGCCAGCTTCTTCGCAAAACGCTTTGCCCCGTTAGTCAGCACATCCCGCAGCGCCGTGTAACGTTCGCGCGGTTGATGGCTGATGATGTATTTCTTCGACAGATTTTCGACGGCTATGGCAACGGCCATCAGATCACGTCCGCAAAGCTTTTTTCCATCTTCCGGAAGTACCAAACACCGGTGATCGCAATCACCAACACCAGCGCCAGGGAGAGCGCCATGCCGGGCCAGTACAAATGGTTCTCTCCACCCAGGATCGCCCAGCGAAATCCATCGATCACTCCCACCATCGGATTCAGGGAATACAATAATCGCCACTGATCTGGGACAATGGCACTGCTGAATCCGACCGGCGAGACATACAATCCGAATTGGACGACGAAGGGGATGATATAGCGGAAATCCCGGTATTGAACATTCAGTGCCGCAATCCATAGACCGGTCCCCATGGCAGCCACGACTGCATGGGCCAGAAACAGAGGCAGAGTCACGATCCTCCAATCCGGGACCATGCCGTACCAGAGCATCAACCCGATCAACAATACGCCTGATATCAGAACATCCACGAGGCACACAATCACCGCGCTGGCAGGAACGACCAACCGGGGGAAATACACCTTAGAAATCATATTCGCATTGGCGATCAAGCTGTTGCCCGCTTCGGCAAAGGCATTGGCAAAAAACTGCCAGGGTAGCAGGGCGGCAAACACCAAAATGGGATAGGGCACGCCATCGGAAGGTAGCTTGGCCAATTTGCCGAAGACGAATACAAAAGCGACGGTAATTAGTAATGGGCGAATCAGGGCCCACGCGATTCCGATGGCAGTCTGCTTGTACCGAACCAGAACGTCCCGCCAAGCCAAAAAATAGAACAGTTCTCGGTATCGCCACAGGTCTTTCCAATAGTGGCGCTCTGTACTATCTGCCTCAATGATCAGCTCATCAGTTTGCATTTGGTAGGGCTTGCTGTGTCCTTTCTCTCATTGAAGGGGAATACGAGGAGAGCGCTCCTTTGAGAGGTGCAGAATGATAGCAATTATGGGTAGCTGGGACTGCTCCATCCCTTTGGAATAGCCGTGAGAGTTCGCCTACCAATTCCTCAACTGCTTCTTTCAACGTCGCTCCTCAGAGTCATGGAGTTCTTCACACCGGCACCACATCATTAACATCGATCTCCACCGCCGCGGCTTGTTGAATGAGTCGAACGCCCAATACCAGTCGATGCCGTTTTTCCTTCCGCAGCAGAATTCCATGCACTCCTTGCAAGGGGCCACGAACAACTTCCACGTTCATTCCTTCATGGAGGTAGGGGTGCGGATCATACGGAAGAACGCTGTCCATGAGGCGGTGCAACGCATCGATTTCTTGCTCCGGAATCGGTTCAGGTCGGCTTCCGCTGCCGACGATTCCTACGACACCCGTGATTTTCTGTACTGGTGTCTTTTTCTGCTGAGAGAATCGAACGAAACAATACCCGGAAAACAACGGGACCTCGATTTCCTTCTTTCGGTCCTTCCATTGACTCAACCGCTTGACTGTCGGAAGCAACGGCTCAATTCCCTGTTTTTCAAGCTGATCCCTTACCAATTTTTCATGACGAGACTTCGTACGTAGGGCATACCAATGCAGATTGTCTGTCTGGTCCATCTGGTCTATCTCGTTTGTCCGGTCTGTTTCGTCTTGGTTCGGAGGTATTTGATGAGTCCGGAGATGATCTTACCGGTCTTCTCCGCTTGTGCATAAATCTCATCGAAGCTCTCTTGGGAAAGATACTTTTGGTCAATCGCGACATAAAGATGACTCTGGACTTCCGCTGCGGAAGACATAGCAATGAACAGAAATTGCACGAATTCCTTGTCAGAATGTCGGACGAATCCTTCGGCGATATTCGACATCACTGATACAGATGCCGATTGTATCTGCCCACACAGTCTGACATCACGTTGCCAGATCGGATTTCGACTTATCGCTTCATAGATCTGCCGCGTGAGTTTCCGAGCTTCGTTCCAGCAATCGAGATCTTCAAAACGCGTGAATTTCATGATAGTGGTCCGTCTGGTCTATTTGGTCTATCTCGTCGATCTGGTCCGTCTGTTACCAGATAGACAAGATAGACCTCTCTCAACCAGACAGACCGTTTCAGACACAGCTTCGCCCTCTCACTTACAGAAGACAAAAAGCACTGCTATTTTTCAAGCACTTAGACCGACGGACCTAGCACGAGCACTTTGGCGTCAGGAACCTGCTGGCGCCTCAGTACTTCTCGATGCTGCGAAGCCTGTTCGATATCCGCCAACAGCACCGCATCAAACTCCCACTTGGCAAAGACCTCTGGCTGCCATACGGGATAGGATAAAAACGACTCCTGTTGACCATCACCAACGAACCCGACCAACGTCAAATGCATTTCCCGAAGTGAGAGATAGGCCATCTCCGCTAACTCTCCAGTTCCATAAATCACCACTCGTTTCATCCCGGTTTGTGTCGCCAGAGAAAGCGTTTCCCGAAGCCGCGCCCGCATGTCTCGGTAGTGAGAGAGAGAGTACTGCATATAGAGATACGTGAGCCGTGATTTTTCGGTAAACCCTTGTGGCGTCAGCAAATATCGAATCCGCTGCGAAGGGATGGTGGTGATTTTAATGTACCCTTTTCGAGCAAGACGCTTGAGGTAGAGATTGGTCAGACCGAGCGCAACTCCGAGTTTTGTCGCGAGAGATCGTTGGGTAACGGCCCCATCTCGCTCTACCTCGGTAAGTAAAAGAAGGTCGCGTTGGCCCTGAAGATTCATACAGTTATGGCCAATCTCTCTTTCGTTCAGAATATGAACACAGAAAGGAAGTGGAGTCAAGCTCGAAAACTGATACGGCCTGAATTTATTTTTATTAGCTATCCTTCTTAAATGTGGAGAATGGTGAGTGAGGAAGCCTTTATGGCCTGATCGATAACGGCCACCACCTTGTCTCTGGTAATCCGATCAAGACAATCCCAGTACGGGCATACCTCCCCAATACATTTCCCACAGGTCGGAACATCTGGCCGAAGCAAGAATCCCGTCCCCAACGGTTTCCATCTGACCGGTAAATTATTCCGTCGAGGATCAAAGAGGCTGACGGTGGGTACATTGAGGGCTGCTGCGATGTGCGCGGGCCCTGTGGCGCCAGATACCACCACCTGAGCAGTGGCAATGACAGCCATAAGTTCACGAAGTGAAAGTTTGCCCATCTGGTTTCGAATCCCCGCTGGAATTGATGCAGGAGAGAACACATCCTGATCGAATTGGCTCTGTTCCAGTTGGCTACCAGTCAACACCACCCCGTAGCCAATTCGTGCCAATTCAATGACTACATCCCGATAGTGTTCCGGCCGCCAGCGACGTGCGGAAAGACCCCCTGGATGTATCACGACTCGGGGGCTCGGCAAGTGTGCCCAACTTGACTCTGCGGCGCCTCGCTCCTCATCCGTCAGGACCAATGTGGGACGCGTGACTCTTTGAGGAGTCAATCCGAGAGCTCGGATCATCTCTGTGTTGTACTCAGATTCATGCCTGGAAAACTCACTCCGATGTTCGTACACACGCCGATTAGCCAGGAGGCTATACCATCGATACCCTGTGGCCACACGAATTGGCACTCGAGCCAACCAGGCCGCCCACATCAGACGCCGAAATGGTTTCAGGAAGATCGCCGCCTCCACTCCCTGCGAAAACGCACGACGTAATTCGTTCAAGGGATCGGTGAACCGAATGGTGCGGACATAGTCCACATCGGGATGGCGCTCAAGCAGAGGCGCTACCGTCGGACTGGTGAGAAACCCTATCGTGACATTCGGCAGAACGTTTCTCAGTTGCGTCGCGACCGGGAGAGACAAGAGCACATCGCCGATGCCGTCGGGACGAACGATTAAGACATTCATCGACATGGTGCCTGTGCTGCCAACAGTGGCCGCACTACATCCACTACATGAGTAGGAGTAATACGCATGAGGCATTCCATCTCAGGGTTATGCCGGCAGACCCGACTGAAACATGGGCTACAGGAAACCTGCCCAGTGAGGACATGATGTCCGGCCCCATACGGACCTGTCCGAGTCGCGCTGGTCGGCCCAAACATCGCAACCACCGGAACCCCACAGGCTGCGGCGATGTGCATGGGTCCGGAATCATTGGTGATCATGACCGTCGCTTTTGAAAGCAGTGCCGGCAGGCATTTCAAAGGGACCTCTCCGCTCACATTCACACAGGGACGCGTCAGCAGAGATTGAAGTTTATTCGCATAAAGCCGGTCCTCTGCGCTTCCTATGATGACGACCGGAGCACGATGGGACTCCGACAGCTGATCTGCCACTGCAGCAAAAGACGTGAGGGGCCACCGTTTTGTCAACCACCGTGCCCCAACATTCATGGCGACCCAAGGGTTATCGATGGAGTAGCCATGATGTTGAAATACCCCTCGAACAGCCGTCAGATCTTCATCCAGCATCCTGAACACAAACCGTGGATCTCTAGGGAGCGCGATACCCAATGCCGCCGCAAGCAGAAGATATCGGTCTACCGCATGGAGATCCGAATCGGGAACTGACACCCGATGCGTATAGAACCATGGACTCCCCTCGCGTCCATTGGCAAACCCGATTCGCATCGGCGCCGCGCTCACACGAGCGAGCATGGCACTGCGAAACAGTCCTTGAAGGTCTAGAGCAAGATCAAATCGTTCCGCTCGCAGTGCCAAACCTTGCGTGACCCAACTCCTCACCGTCGGGTCAACCGCCCACACACGATCGATACCTTCGACCCGCTCAACAACCTCGGCCCATTGACGCTTGACCAGCCAGGTGATATGCGATTCTGGCCATTGCGCTTTGATCGCCGACACGACCGGAAGCGTATGAATGATATCTCCAAGCGAACTGGGTTTGATCAGGAGAATACGCGTGTAGTGTGGCACTGAAGAGGAGCCATCATTGATCGGAGTTACAGATGACACCGCAGGACCTTCCACCGAACCCATCCATTGAAGAGCAGCTCAACACTCAAAGCATCCACCTGCATATTCCTCCCAATACGGAGTCGGCTCAGGTCTGACTCACAGAACAACTCCTCAGCTGAGGGGCATAGAGCTGGTCAAGGAGGGCCTTACCGCTTGTTGCACCTGCTGTTTCCCGCCGTTCCATCAATGACCGGTGGAGACGTTGCCACGCCCTCAGATAAGGCAGCGGCGTCAGATGGCGGCGCACGTTGCTGTGTCCACGCACAATCCTAGACACCCACTCGTAGTTCCCTGGGATCACCGTTTCGCATGGTCCTTCGAGTGGAGGCTGACTGGGCGTGAAAAACATCGTGATGTTGCCTCCGTCACGCGAGATCAAATGCCAGGCTTCATGCATCCCGTGCTTTTTCGCCAACCTGCGCAATGACACTACGTTAAAATTGTAGAGATGCGCCTCATGAAATGTGTTCTTCGGGGACTGGCAGGTTGATTCAACATTAGGAACCTCCACGACAAGCATCCCATCCACTTTCAGCCATGACCGCAACAACGCCAAGACATGACCTGGGTCTTCAGTGTGCTCAAGCACGTGCCAAATCGTCACCACATCGAATGATTCAGGTTGAAATGCTGCATCTTGTACGAATCCGACCTGAACGTTCAGACCATAGTTTCGTATCGAATGATCGGCATAGCCTCTATTCGGCTCGACCCCGCTAACAGAATGTCCTAACGCTTGAAGCAGGTAGGCAAACTCTCCTCCGCCGGTTCCGACATCGAGCACTGTTTTGCGACACGACAGTAGCTGCGCAATTTTCTCGAATCGTGACAGCGCGACCTTGCCGGCACGCAGCACATGCTTCGGTCTCGGGCTGTAGGTCTGTTTATACGCTAGGCGATATTCTTCCTCGTAAAACTGCCTGGCTTCGTACGGCCGAGGATCCGACCATACGAGTCCACAGGCACGGCAAATGACGGTCTGCAAGGGCTTCCCGCTTCGACTTCTGTTCGACAGAATCGCAACCTCTTTCCCACCGCAGAGGTTACATGGGATCGAACACGAACTGACCTGTTGGCTCATCGCCCGTTTCCTCGCACCTAAGAAATATCATCGTCTCGCTTATTCATTGGATCTCCATCAAAGCGGCCGCCGCTCATGATCTAATCCATCAACACCTTACAACCATGACCAGCCCCTTAACCCCACGCACATAACTCATCGATGCATCACTCGCCCGTCGTTCATTTGGACCGGCGACCGACCTGCATCGCACAAGAGCCAGTCCGCTGCCGCCGTCATCGAGGGTGCGATCCAATCTGGAGCCAGCGCCGTCGCCTTCAGCCTTTCACTCTCTTGCGGACAAACCACTCCGGTCGTCACTAACACGCTCCGTACTCCGATCCGTTTCGCAAGCTCGATATCTCGAACATGATCGCCGATGAGATAGGCGCGCTCAAGATCCACGCGTTGTTCACGTACCGCTTGGTCTATCATCCCTGGATTCGGCTTTCGGCAGCCACACCCTTCGTCAGGATGATGAGGACAGAAATAGATGGCATCCAGTGATGCGCCTGCGTCATCAAGGATATGCTTCAGTTTGGCGTGAACTGCTGCAAGGTCGTCGTGCGACAGCAATCCCCGAGCCACCCCGGATTGATTCGTCACGAGGATTAATCGGGCACCAGCCTGCTTTAACCTTGCCAGAGCCTCCGGAACCCCTGGAAATAACTCGAGCTGATCAGGAGATTTGATATAACCGGGATCTGCGTTCAGGGTCCCATCGCGATCAAGAAAGATGGTGTAGCCGACAAGGACGGCCGACACGTTCGCAGAGTGACAAGCTGATAGATTCGGCGCGGAGGGAGCCGCCTCTTGACTCATCAGCGTGTCACCGGCCAGCTTGTTTCCTGTGAGCGTGTCCGCACGTATCTGGTTCATGGCTGCACCATACACTCGATCGACTGAAACCCGAGTCATACACCGGTGGTCGATCGGGCATTCTCGGAGAAGACAGGGCGCACAATCGACAACCTCTCGTACCACCGATCGTTCTTGCCGATAAGGAGCCGTGGTACGCGAGTCTGTTGGGCCGAAGACCGCAACAATTGGAACACCGAAGGCGGCAGCAATATGCATCGGACCTGTATCGTTCGTAATAAGCAACCGACAACGCTTGACCACCGCCATGAGTTCACGAATGCTCGTGGCTCCGGATAGGACAAGTGATCGACGGTCGATCCGAGATGCAATGTCCTTCCCGAGAGACTCTTCTCCCTTTGCTCCAAGAAGAACCACGGCCACATGTGCGCGGTCGTCCTTCTCCATACGTTCAGTTAATTGGCGTGCGACATCGGCAAATCGCTCGGGCAACCATCGCTTGGCCCCGCCGTATGTCGAGCCGGGATTGACGCCGATAATGAGGTCCGACGAGTCAATACCGGCTGATACGAATTTCGCATCGGCCATGCGGTCTTCATCGGATGAAACGTGGAGTGTCGGTGAGGGAGGTTCTCCGGACAACCCGAGCGGTTTCAACATGTTCCAATAGTACTCAACTTGATGCACCGGCCTATCACGACGAGGAATCGCGACAGGCTCAGTAAGAAAAAGGACTCGCCCATCGGTAGCATAGCCATATCGACGTGGAATACCGGCAAGCCATGCGACAAATGCGGCTTCGAAGGCGTTCTGAAACAAGACGGCCAAATCGAAGCTCTGCCGTCGCAACGATCCTGCGAGCGACCATTTTCCTGCAATCCCGGCGTGCGTGACCTTGTCATCGTAGACCAGCACCCGATCTAGGCCTGAGTACGCAGTGAACAATTCCGTGATGGTGGGCTTGGCAAGCAGCGTCAACTCTGCCGCAGGAAACAGCGATCGAAGCCCGCGAAGTGCCGGCTCGCACATGACAGCATCGCCGATCCAATTCGGCGCCCGTACAAGGATTTTTCGCGGGAGAGCCTTATGCATGGGCCTCCGATTGGTGACTCCCCCCTGATAACGGCACAGTGATCAGCTTGCGCAGCTGTTCTTCTCCATGCACCACTTCCGCTCCAAGCTGAAGCATCCACCAAGGATCGTTGGGCGTCAGAAATGGAATGAGTTTTCCCCCGTCTTTTTCCGTCGTCAGAACGAACTCACTCCCCGTGATCTGCATGGTACTCCGAATCTGCTCGATCTCATGGTGCGTATAGCGATGATGGTCTTCAAACGAGGATTCGCCCATAATTTCGACCCCGATAGACTCCGCGGATCGGCGAAATGATCGGCTATTGCCGATCCCACTCACCAACCACGTTTTTTTCCTCAGACCCCACCCTACCGGTAATTGTTCGCTTGTGAGAATCGCGACAAGCGAAGCGGGTCTGAACACCACCTCCACAATAGCCGGGGGCGAACCAGCAACCTCTCGCAATCGGCTCCGAATTGCGTCGACATCCTGACGAACCTCGGCTCGAGTGATGATGATCGCACTCGCTCGATCCAGGCCTGTCAACGGCTCCCGTAACCTCCCCGCCGGAAGCAGCGCATCCAGTCCGGCTCCATCGGTCGCATCCAGCAATACCAGATCAACATCGCGATGAAGCGCCCGATGTTGAAAGCCATCGTCAAGAACGATGCAATCAACGGGATGCTGTTGCAAGACCCATTGACCGAGAGCAACCCGATCAGCACCCACCGCGACAATGGCTTGAGGACACCGTTGTGCGATAAGAAACGGCTCATCTCCCGCTTCCGATGGGTCGGCCAGGAGTCCTGACCCGCTGGACACGAGAAGATGCCGTCCCGTGCTCGTCCGTTTGTACCCTCGGCTCAAGATCGCCACTCGCTGTCCGTTAGCCAACAACCACTGCGCAAGAAGAATGACGATAGGAGTTTTTCCCGTTCCCCCGACTGTAAGATTGCCCACACTCACGACCCGACAGGGTAAGCGAGTTATTGAACACCACCCCTGCCGGTAGCACCACAGTCGCAAACGAGTGACGACCCCGTATAACCCAGCAACCCATTGAAGTCCATGGCGGACCGGCTGTCCAGGTTGCAACAATGCCATATTAGCGTTTGGCCATGAGCGGTCTTGGCCCTGTCGCCGCATACCGATCGGAGTAGGTTGGAGTTGCATAGAGGCAGGATTCTATGAGCTCCACACTCAGAGCGAGCGCACCTTGGTTGTCCAGCACCATACGTTTCGCAGCCTGCCCTATTCGAGCTCGGGTGTCCGGTTGCGCCAGCCACTCTCCCAACACGGTGGCCAACTCTTCACCTCCCACCACACGGCACCCTCCACCAGCCTCCTGCAACAGCGTGGCCACTTCAGCACAATGGTCCGTATAGGGTCCAAAGATCACTGGGGTGCCCCACACTGCCGGCTCCAGCAAATTATGTCCCCCTACCGGAACGAGCGTCCCACCAACAAACGCCACAACGGCTTCGCGGTACGCGAGGGCCAACTCTCCTCGCGTATCTAAAATGATCACGCGTGGGCCGGTTCGTTTCTCCAATATCTCGCTCTTTCGTTGTACCACGAACCCGGCCTCTCGAAGCATGGCTTCTACTCGGTCTGTTCGTTCAATGTGGCGAGGCGCCAGCATCAACACCGTTGAAGGATAGGCCTTTGCAATCTGGCCATAGGCCGCAACCAGCATTTCCTCTTCTCCGGGATGAGTACTGCCAGCGAGAATGAGTTGTTCATGCTCATGGAGCCCGAAGCTCCGTCGGAGGGTCTCATCAGAGCGTACGACCGGTGGAGGCTGATCGAACTTGAGATTACCGGTGACGTGCACACGATCCGGTTCAGCTCCCAGCGCGACAATACGTTGTTTGTCACGCTCAGATTGCATCAAACAGAGCGTCAGCGTTTGCAACACCGACCGATACAAGGAACGAATCAGGGGAAGGTCCTGACGTCGAAACGAACGCGAGGACAACCGTCCATTCACCAACACGGACGGCACGCCTTCGTCTCGTAACGACCACAGAAGATTGGGCCACAGTTCGGTTTCGACGAAGATGTAGAGTGTAGGCCGCACTCCCCGGATCATCCCGGTCACAGCCCAGAAAAAATCAAGTGGAGCATACCGATGTTCGGCAATGCCCGATAAGCGCTGCTCGACAGCCTCCCGTCCGGTTTCAGTGACCGTCGTGACGATATAGCGAAACTCCGGATGGCGAGTGTGGAGCGCCTTCACGAGTGGCGATACCGCCACCACCTCCCCCAGCGAAACGGCATGAATCCAGATCAGCGGCTGAGATGATCTCCTCCCATCGGAGGAGTGTACTCGCCAGCCCATCCGCTGGAAAAATCCTGGTCGGCAGCGTGGTTTGGCTAGCAAGATGCCGATCACAACCGGAGCAGCAAGGATGAGAAGGCCATTATAGAAGAATCGCCACATGAAAGACCCGTCGACCGCCAATCGCTAGACCTCAGCCGTTGAATCGCTCGAACGACCTGTCCCCGAGTCACGCCTGATGGCTGGTGGCTGGCGGGTGACGGCTTGCTCGGCCTCATCCGTCAATCGATTGAGGGTCACCTCGAGCTGCACACGCGCCTCTTCCAGTGAGGCCTCATCGGCTTCGCGTGAGACCCAGATCGGATGTCCGTAGAGAAACACGCCTGTCGAAAAGGGAAACGGGACCATGTAGCGATCCCAGCTCGCAAAGAGTTTTTTTTTGAGCAGGCAAAGGCCAACGGCACGATCGGAAGGCCTGTCGCCTTGGCCAAATGAATCACGCCGAGCTTTGCAACGTGACGAGGCCCCTTGGGACCATCGGGTGTCACCGCTATATCCCGGCCAGAACGTCCCAGCTTAATCAGAGCCCGAAGCGCGCCGGCACCTCCCCGCGTACTCGACCCACGAACCGCGCCATGCCCAAATCGAGCGATAATCCGTGCGATGATCTCCCCATCGCCATGCTGGCTTATTAAGACATGAGCCCCGGCTCCTCGATAGCCAAACGGAACCATCAACTGCTGGGCATGCCAAAACGCCAGAATGATGTGACGCCCCTTACGATATAACCCATCAACCGCTTCGTGGCCACGCGTCTCATAGCGTATCGAGCGTGCGGTGCTCCGAATGGCAACCGCAGCAATCGGAGGTAGCAGTGAACACTTCGCCCACCGCTCGCACGACTTGATGAAATCAGACACTGGTGACATCCTGAAATTGCATCGCGTGCAGCTTGTGGTAGTTGCCTCCTTGCCGCAACAGTTCCTCATGTGATCCCACTTCGACAATGGCCCCTCGATCTAAGACGATGATTCGATCGGCATTCTGTATGGTGGAAAGCCGATGCGCAATCACCAACGTCGTTCGGTTTTTCATCAAATTGGCCAACGCCAGCTGCACGATCCGTTCGGATTCAGTGTCGAGCGCTGACGTTGCTTCATCGAGAATCAACAGCGGCGGATCGCGAAGGATAGCCCGAGCAATAGCCACGCGTTGCCGCTCGCCGCCCGACAGTTTGACTCCACGCTCTCCGATGACTGTATCGTACCCTTCCGGAAGCCTCAGAATAAAGTCATGGGCATAGGCCAGCTTCGCCGCCTGCTCCACATCGGCAGGGGAGGCGCCGGATCGTCCGAACGCGATGTTGTGTTGGACGCTGTCATCGAACAGGAAAATTTCTTGCGACACAATTCCGATATGCGCCCGCAGTGATCGCAAGTCATAGGAGGCCAACGGAACGCCGTCCACCAGAATACGTCCCGCCGTCGGCTCATAGAACCGCGGCAGGAGACTGACCAACGTGGTCTTCCCACTGCCGCTGCTCCCAACGAGCGCAATCACCTCACCCGGACGAATGAGCAGATCGATCTCGGTCAGCGCCGGTACGGTATGATTCTCATACCTCAAGGAAACCCCCTGGAATTCGATGGCCTGATTGATCCCCATCAGTGGAGTAGTCCCGTGATCTTGAGATTGTTCGGTGTTGAGATCCAAGACGTCGAACACTCGTTCAGCCGCCGCGAGCGCTTGCTGAATGAGGTTATTCGACCCCGAGAGCTTACGAATCGGGGTATAGGCCATAAACATCGCCGCCATAAACGAGAAAAATGCGCCGGGAGTCATCATCTCCTGAATGACCAAGTAGCCGCCGTACCAGATAATCGTCGCAACACCGATCACGCCGATCACTTCCATCTGCGAATGGCCGATCGACCAGACCTGATTGCTCTTGAGGGTGGTCGAGAGCACCTTCCGGTTCCGTTCTCCAAATCGCTCTGCCTCCGCATCTTCCCGCCCAAACGCTTTCACCATTCTGATACCGGAAAATATTTCTTGAAGCGTCGACGACATATCGCCCAGTTGCTCTTGAGTGCTTGTGGCCAGGCGTTTCAATCTCTGTCCGACCCGCACCATCGTAAGCCCCGAGAGCGGAATCACAATGAGAGACAGCCCGGCCAATTTCCAATTCTGATAGATGATGACACCGATCATCGCCACAAACGTGAGGCCGTTCTGAAAAATATCTTTGACGACGCTCGATGCGGCGTTCGCCATGACGCCGACATCATTCACGACCCGCGAGACGAGACGCCCCGACGTATTCGCATCATGAAATCCGACCGAGAGCCGCATCAGCCGTTGAAATAATTCTTGCCGAATGTCTGCCACGACCCGATTGCCCACGTAGGCCATCAAATATCCCACGCCATAACTAAAGACCGCCTTCAACGTGGCGACCCCAAGGATCACCAGCGGCAGGACTAATAGCAGCCGCTCATTTTTTTCGATGAAGATCCCGTCGAGAACTGGACGCGCAAGCCACGCGTACACCCCGGTCAGGATGGCGACAAACCCGGAACAGACGAATGCCGAGACAAATCTTGTCCGATAGGGACGGACATACCGCATGAGTCGCGTAAATCGTTCTAGGCCCGACATCCTGCTAACACTGCCTCCGCGGCCCTCGTCGAAGCGCCCGGCTCTCCCAACGCAGCCCGCACCTCGGCCAAATCTCGTTTCATCTCATCATAGACAGATTGATCTTCCAAGATTCTAATCGCCTCTTCGTACAATCGCTGACCGGTTGCCTCATCCTGTAATAACTCCGGTACGATCGATCGACCGGCCACCAAATTCACCAGCCCGATCCATTTGACTCGGAGAAAGAAACTCGCGATCCAAAATTCCCATGCCGTCGTTCGATAGAACAACACCATGGGAATGCCCACGACCGCCGCTTGCAGCGTGGCCGTACCCGACGCAACCAGCACCACGTCCGACACGGCCATGACTTCACTGGCTTGTTCTTTGACCAAGGTGACTGGAAGCGAACCTTGCCGCAAGAGTGGCTGCAGCAGATTATCCTCAATAGTAGAGGCCTGCGCCAAGACAAACTTTGTTTTTGGATCCCGGCTGGCTAATTTCTCAGCCGCTTCGATCAGGATCGGCAGCAGACCCTGCACTTCATGCGTCCGGCTCCCCGGCAACAACGCAATTACACGCTCATCATGCGAAAATCCGAACTTGGCTCGAAGCGCCGTCCGATCGTAGGATTTTTCGACTGCGTCCAGTATGGGGTGGCCGACAAACGTGCAGGGCATCTCCGCGTTGTCATAGAGGGATTTCTCAAATGGCAATATCACCAACACCCGATCGACTCGTTTCTTGATCCAGTACATCCGCCAGCCCCCCCAGGCCCAGATCTGCGGGGCAATATAATAGAACACGCGCAACCCAGCCCCCTTGGCAAAATAGGCATAGCGCAGGTTCAATCCGGGGTTATCGACAAAGATGACCACATTCCATGGTTCGGATCGAAACAATCGCCGCATGAAGAAAAAGCGTCGAACGATGGCCACCAATGCCAACGGCCCGACCATACCCATCACGTCGAACTGTCCCATCTTGCAGACCAACTGCACACCGGCCGCCTCCATCGCACGTCCGCCAATTCCAGCCAATGACACTTGGGGATCACATGCTTTGAGTGCCTTGGCAAGATTGGCTCCATGGAGATCGCCTGAAGCTTCACCGGTAATGATTAAGATGCGTGTCATGATGATCTATGGGAATACATGTCCTGCCGGCACTGTTGATTCATGAGGTTGCGAGTGCTCACACCCGTCAAGGAGTATGTGGTTCTTATATCTTCTGCTGTTCAAACACATTCATGGCAGACAGCACACGATGAGCCAGCTCCAGAGCCGCTGCTCCATCTTCTCCGGATACGACGGGGCGAGATTTGGTACGAATCGCGTGGAGGAACGACTCAAGCTGCAACTTCAACGGTTCTCCATCGCCGGCTCGAATCTCTTCGACCGCAACCATCGGCTTGAGGTCGTGCTCAGCCAATCGACGGCCGATCAGGCCTTGACGCGAGTGGAAATCGATGGACACACACCCATCGGATTGAAAGAGACGCCATTGTCGCATGGCCTTCGGTGAGATTCGACTTGCGGTGAGGTTCGCGACACACCCGCCCTGAAACTGAATTCGCACGTTGGCGACATCATTCGTCGAAGAAAGCACAGAGACCCCGACCGCCCTCACATCCTCGATGGGGCCAGGATTGCACGACAACAGCAGGTCAAGATCGTGAATCATCAAATCCAAAACCACATCGACATCGACGCCACGTTCATTATAGCTCCCCAATCGATGACACTCGAACAGCATCGTCTCGCGAATGTAAGGCCGCATCAACGGCATGATAGGGTTGAAGCGCTCGCTATGCCCGACTTGGACCGTGCATCCATTATGCTTTCCCAACTCCACAAGCTCCTGTGCTTCCATCGGCAGTACGGCAATCGGTTTCTCGATCAAGACATGCTTTCCAGCTTGGAGACAGGTTTTGGCAAGGGGATAATGACCGGATGTCGGGACGGCGATGGTCACCACATCGACCTGCTTCAACAAATCCCGCAGGTCCCCGAAGACCCGCCCGCCATATTGCTCGGCAATGACCGATGCTCGACCATGGTCGTGGTCAACCACACCAACCAGTATCGAGTTCGGAGACGACGCATAGAGACGCGCATGGTGTTGTCCGAGATGCCCGACCCCGATAACACCAGCACGCAGTTTGACCATAGCCTTCTGAATTATAAATTTGTTGATCGGAAGATCTGTTGAATTCCGGAAATCAATAGATCAACAGATCGTCAGATTCCGAAACTGCTTCACTGACTCAGGTCCCATAGCTCGGCTCCGCTTCACGTGTGAGGCCAACAACGGCGATCCCTGCCTCCTCCGCCTGACTGATCAACAGTTCTCGATCCAGCATCACGGAGCGACCCGCCTCGACCGCGAGGACCGATGCCTTCACCGATCGCATCACCTCGATCGTCTTGGGACCGACCGCGGGCAGATCAAATCGCAGGTCCTGTTGTGGTTTGCTCCGTTTGACGACGACCGCTCCATCGTTGGCGAGTGTGCCTCCGCGCTTGATCGCCTCATCAGTCCCCTCGACTGCTTCAACCGCCACAACGACACGATCTTTGATGACCACACATTGGCCGATGTCCAGACGCCCAGTCTCCTTGGCGACATCCCAACCGTACCGGATATCGGTCCACTCCTTCTTGGTCGGTTGACGAGACGTCAAGATTCCTTCCGTGACCAAAATTCCTTCGAGACCGAACGTCGACTCACAAATCGTGATTCCATCCTGTTCGAGTTCTGCGGCCAGTGCCCGGAGAATATCATCATCCTTCCACAGCACCAATTTCGTGGCAAGCGCCAACACGCGAAAGTCAGGTCGAGCATGGCTATAGATATGCGTCTTCTTGATCCCACCCAGCATCACCACGTTTCGAACGCCGTCGGTTTTAAACGCGGTGATGAGCTTGTTCAGCTGGCCGATCTTCACCCAATGAATCCGATCGACATGCTGCTCAAGTTCCGGGTCTGTTTCACCCTCGTGTGCCACCGCGGTGACTTGCAGACCCATCTTACGGGCATTGTCCGCAAAGATGATCGGGAATCGACCATTCCCAGCGATGACCCCGATTCGACCGTCCGCTATAGGTATGGGCATCGTAGCTGACATCACACTTGTTGATCGAACTCGCGTTCCGTATCGACGTTGACAGCCCGTGAGATTCCGCGTTTGGTGCCCTCCATAAACGCCAGCACCTTCGCCACATCAGCCTGTCCCTTGAATTCCTTTTTCGCCAGTCGTATCGCTTCTGCCGTACGATGGCCCGATCGAAAGAGGAGATCAAACGCCTTCCTGAGCGCACCAATACGGTCTACCGAGAAGCCGTGCCGTTGTAATCCGACAGTGTTCAGACCATACAGATGTGCTCGATATCCACCGGCTGCGAACGCAAATGGAGGAATATCTTGACCGATCGCACAACACCCACCGACCATCACATACTCTCCAATGCGCACGAACTGAAGCACACCGGTCAACCCTCCGATGACGGAATGATCTCCAATCGTGATGTGCCCAGCCAGGCTTGCCGCATTGGCCATAATAATGTGGTTGCCGAGCCGACAATCGTGTGCCACATGCACATACGCCATGAGAATGCCCTTTGACGCTAAGGACGTCACTCCTCCCCCCTGAACCGTCCCTCGGTTGATCGTCACATACTCACGGATAATGTTGTCATCGCCGATGAGAACTTTGGTCGGCTCTCCCTTATACCCAAGGTGCTGAGGCGGCCCCCCGATCGATGCAAATGGGTGCACTTCATTCCGCTCCCCGATCTCTGTCCATCCATCGACTGTGACATGAGAAATCAGTCTGGTTCCCTTGCCGATCGTCACGTGTTCCCCGATGACACAGAACGGCCCGACCTCCACGTCACCATCGAGCTTTGCCTTGGGATCCACGATCGCTGTTGGATGTATCTTCACACGTGCCCCCTTTACATGCCTATACGTCACTGGTGAGTTGTCGGCCGCCAAGTCAGTGCCTAGCGGACAATGCGGACTCCTGTGGCCGCAGTTGAAGCATGACGGCTATTTCTTGCTTTGCTCCGTTTTCTCTTCCATGACCATTGCCGTCACCATGGCTTCGCACACCACTTCATTCTCAACAAAGGCTTTTCCTTGCATTTTCCAGAACGGTGGGCGCTTCTTGATCACTTCGATCTCAAACCGCAGTTGGTCGCCAGGGACCACCGGCTTCCGAAATTTGGCTTCATCAATCCCAGTCAAATACAGGATGGTTTTTCCCACCGTCCCCCCAGACTTGAACACCAGCACCCCACCCACTTGTGCCATCGCTTCAATAATCAGGACACCAGGCATCACCGGACGACCAGGAAAATGGCCTTGAAAGAACGGTTCATTGACCGTCACATTCTTGATCCCAACGATGCTCTTATGCGGTTCAAACTCCTTGACTCGATCCACCAACAAAAAGGGATACCGATGCGGAAGTAATGTTTGGATTTCATCCTGCTCGACCGATGCCATTGACGTTGCCTCCTCTCACTCCCAGACAGCTCAGACGGTTAAGGGTTCTGTCGATCGAATTCCTTGATGACTGACTGCGTGATATCCAACGCGGGCTGGTGATAGAGGACGATCCGCATTAATGCATCGCTGCCTTTGTCAACAATGGCGACATAGCCTTCCTTCTGCGCCACAGCTTGCGCCGCGGCGGCGATCTTACGCGAATACTCCGCGACCAGCTCGCGCTGCTTCAGCTGCACTTCTCGGTTGAACTCTTGAAGACGGTGCTGAAAGGCTTCGGCTTTGCCCCGGAACTGTTCCTCTTTTTCTTGCCGCGCCGCGTCGGTCAGCTTCCCATTCGCATCTTCGAGAGACAGCTGCAACTCTTTGAGCTCTTGTTCATCGGAATTGATGATCTTTTGCCTGGTCATCGAATAGCCTTTCATGTCTTCCAAGGCCAATTTCCCGGCCTTCGTTCGTTCCATGATCATCTGCTGATCGATGACACCAACACGCACGGACTCTCCTGCGTAGAGCAGTTCTGTCCACTGCCCAAGCAATAACGCAATGCCTACCACTAACGCTCTCACCGCATTCGTCATAGCCTCTCCTCTCACAGCTCCTAGGGATATTCGCGGTTGAACTCTTCGATGACCTCGCTCGAAATATCGAGCCCTTCTTCGTGATAGATCGTCGGCCCGCCCTTGCTCTTATCGATGACGACCTGCAAGCCCAGACGTTTCGCCACCTTCCCGACGACCGTTTCAATTTTGTCACGAAATCCTTCCAGCACGTCTTTTTGCTTTTCTTGAACCTCTCGATTCAACTCCGCCGCTTTCTGCTGATATTCTTGCATGCGCCGTCGAAATTGCTCTTCCCGATCACGCTTGGCGGTAGGGCTCAGAATGGACGACTGTTTGACAAAGTCCTCTTCCATTCGCCGCAACTCTCGCTCTTCCAATTCCATCAGCGCCTGTCGATTTTTCGAGTAGGCGGTCAGGCTCTCTTTGGCCCGCTTCCCTGCATGCGTATCGTTGAGCAAACGCTGTGAATTGATCACCCCGACCTTCCCATCGACTCTGGCGACCGATCCGGCACACCCACTCAACATCATGACCACCACACCCACGAGTCCGATCCATTCCATGCCCCGCAGCCGATATTTCCGCCTATTCGCATTCAGACCCATCACATCATTGCTCCGACTAAAACAGCGTCCCGATCGTAAATTCGAACACACCAAAACGCTCACCGGTTCGTGCATCAAGATTGATCCCATAGGCGACACGCAACGGACCAAAGGGAGAGATCCAGCGCCCCTCGAGTCCCGCAGCGGGTCGTAAGTTGAACGACACGGGCTCATCGTCATCAAAACCTTTTCCGTAGTCGAAAAAGAGGACTCCGTTCAGCTTGGCTTCTGCAGAGATCGTAAAGATCAATTCCGTATTAAAGATCAATTGCTTGGCCGCGCCGAATGGGGCGCGCGTTGTGGGAACCACAGGACCGGCACGACCGAAGGCAAACCCACGCATGGTATTGATCCCACCCACAAAGAATCGCTCATTCAGCGGGATCTGTGTTCCGCCGAGCGCATGGACCTCTCCGTAACGTGCCCGGACTGAAATCCTCAAATCCAGCGGAAGCGGTGTGACCTTGACCACATCCACGTAGTACTTGATGAAGTTGTTGGTCCCACCCATATACGGAGTTCCAACATCGAATCCGCCACCGAACCGCCAGCCGCTTCTGGGATCAATGTAGTAGTCCCTGGTGTCTCTGAATAGCGTGGTCCGAAATCCCGTGGACGATCGGGTCCCCAACTGTCGACAGACGATCGGGACGAGATCCGGGCAAATACCAAATTGAGGATCTCGAAACGTAATTTGTTCCCCAAAAATGCCGATACTGCCCGTAACGTACTCCGACAACCAGCGACCGAGTGTCACATTCCCACCGGTTCGTTCCTCAAAATAGGACAGGAAATTTGTCAGGCTGCGATAGCCATCCACCTGCAGTGACGTCAACGAATCGTTCAGATAGGGGTTACGAAATGTGATGTGCCCAAGGCTTCGTCGTTGGCCGAGCTGCCCACGGATACGCCCAAGATAGCCATACCCTCCCAAGTTTCCCTGCGTGATATCGGCGATCGCCACGAGTCGATCCAACGTACTGAACCCGCCACCGATGCTGAACATGCCGGTCGGCTTTTCTTTGACCCGCACATTGAGGTCGACCTTATCAGGAGCGACCTGCGCCGGCAGGATCTCGACCGTCTCAAAAAAATTCAAGTTGTTCAATCGCTGAAAACTTCGTTTCAACGAAGCGGTATCGATTACATCCTGTTCGTCCACACGGATTTCTCGACGAATGACATTGTCTCGCGTTTTGTCGTTTCCATAAATGTTGATCTGCCGGATTCTCATCATCTCCCCTTCTTTCAGGCTGAAGACGATGTTGACCGTCCGTTCTTCATTGTTCGGATTGACTGTGGGCACCACTTCGACAAAGGAGTACCCCTTGCTCCCATAGAGATCCGTCAGACGCGTGATCTCATCTCGAATTTTCGCCCGTTGAAAGATCTCTCCTTCTTTGATCTTCACTCCTTCTCGAAGTTCAGGTTCCTCAAACACCGTATGCCCGCGAAACCCGATTTCACCGATGGTAAAAGGCTCACCTTCCGCAACATGATACGTCACCGTGAACCATTTCTTGTCTTCGGTCAGCTCCACAGACGGCTGGCCGACTCGAACATTGAAGTAGCCTTTGTTGAGCATCACTTCTTTGATCCGCTCCACATCGTTCGTCAGTTCGTCACGCTTCAACACACCGGCATCGGACACCATGGACGGCAACTTCATCTTGGTAAAGAAGCCGTACCACGGAATCCATTCTCTGGTTGACATGGCGGCGAACATCTCGGCTTTCGTGGCCGCGCGCAGCCCCTCGAACATCACCGTCTTGATTTTCGCTTTGTCGCCCTCCGTCACGTGGAACATCAGACGCTTTCGATCTTCATCCAACGTCTGAATGACCGGAATGACTTGCGCATTGTAATACCCATCATGCTGGTAGAGCTGGCGCATGTTCTCCGCACTCGCTTTCACCAGCTGCTGATCCAGAAACGTCTGGCTCTTGATCGTCGTTTTCTCCTTCAGCTTATCGTCGCTCAAGTGATCATTGCCGTCAAAAACAATCTCGGTGATGAACGGCTTTTCCTGCACAACAAAGGTCACGGCCATTCCCTTGGCAACGGGTTCCGTTTCAACCTGAACATCCTCAAAAAATCCGGTGTCGTAGAGGATCTTGACCTGACCACGCACGGTGTCCGGCGTATACGGGTCGTTGGCTTTCAGCGTGAGCCGTCCGGTAATAGCCGGAATTTCGATTCGTTTGACGCCACGGATTTCGATCGATGCCACCGTTGGCTCAGGGACCTGGGCAACTGCTTCACACACGCTCCAGACCACCGAGACGACCAGAGCCGCGATGATGAACGATCGACGCCTGTAGACGGCATGCAGGGTCACCGATGAGAATTCCTAGGGAAACATGTCACGCTGGGGGGCTTGATTGGACTCATCCCATAATTCCTCACCTTAGTCCGACCGTCCGAGCCAAACCCCTCTCATCCGTGACATTCCGCAATGCATGGTCCATCAACACGCATGGAAGTCCTCGGGAAAAGCTCTCGCCCACACCAAATCAACACGAAGACATGGCTTACGACTTACCCATGCGAAACTTCCGGATTATATTGAGCTCATCCAACATTGTAAAGGAGTCGATGGTGGTCCGAATGCGAGATAAACGAATACGTTGTCTATCTGACTTTCGTCATGATGTTGCCGCCATACCACCGGCTGTGATTATCGATCAAACTCATTATGGGGTCACTCCCACAAACGTTATTCAGGCGATACACGCCATAAATATTAAAAGAATTCGACCACGTCACTCGACACAGCAACACTCCTATCGACGATGAGAGTGACGGTTCATCTACGATCGCTGAGTCTTGATGAAGACGAGAGCTGGAACAACGCCTCAGACGCATGGATTCACCGCGATCAGTTCACCCGTTTCTTGACTTCACACAACCCATCACATAGTATTCCCTCATGTCCCGTTATACTGTGAGAAAAGCCGTTATCCCTGCTGCTGGTCTGGGAACACGATTCCTTCCTGCCACGAAGGCCTCTCCCAAAGAGATGTTACCCTTGGTGGACAAGCCGCTCATTCAATATACCGTCGAAGAAGCCGTCGCCTCGGGCATCGAAGACATTATCGTCGTCACTGGGCGCGGCAAGCGAGCCATCGAAGACCACTTTGACCGATCCGTCGAGCTCGAAGAGAATCTGAAAGGCACCGGAAAGAGTCAGGTTCTCCACCAAATTCGACAGATTTCAAACTTGGCCAATTTCTGCTATGTCAGGCAAGCAGAGGCACTCGGGCTCGGCCATGCTGTCTTATGCGCGCAACATCTGATCGGTGATGAGCCATTTGCCGTGATCTTGGGAGATGAGATTATTGACGCCGATGTACCGGCACTCGCGCAATTGATCCATGTCTACAAAAAGCGGCATGGAGCTGTTCTGGGCGTGCAGGACGTCCCGAAAGCCGACGTCAGCCGATACGGGATTGTCACTCCCAAACACCTCGCACATGGTCTCCATCGGGTCGAGGGCTTGGTGGAAAAACCGTCTCCAACGGATGCACCCTCCACCTTGGCCGTCATCGGGCGTTACGTGCTTCCTCCGGAAATCTTTCCCATTCTGAGGAAGACTCGGCCCGGCAAGAACGGAGAAATTCAGCTGACCGACGCACTGAAAGAACTTGCGAGAAGATCTCCAATGTATGCGCTAGAAGTCGAGGGGCAACGTCATGACGCGGGAGACAAACTGGGCTTTCTCATTGCCACTGTTGAGTTCGCGCTGAAAAATCCGGCATTAGGAGCGGAATTCCGCGACTACCTTTCGACCCGAATGCGTACCACACCGAATAATCGACGGAGTTGATCTCAGCAGCCCGGATGTGCGCTCTGTCGCTAAAAATCTGTCGACATCGCGACTCCACCCCGGCATGGGAGTGGCCGGACGGTTCAAACTCATATCGACACATAAACCTCGGTGAACCAGATAGCTCCAAATAAAATGGTTGAACGATTAGGAAAAGAGACGTCCTATGATATGCTCGGTGCTCAACGTGGCTATGTAGTCGGCGCGCCGATCTTCGGCTTAACGAACAGGCATACACATGACTGACCCAAACGAGCAAGATATTCAGCCTCCTCAAAATATTGAAGTCCCAAGCCAGCTTCCGCTTTTGCCGGTTCGGGATATCGTCGTGTTTCCATACATGGTGCTCCCGCTCTTCGTCGGACGCGACATGTCGATTAAGGCCATCGAAGCGGCCCTCGCTGGAAATCGAATGATCTTCCTTGCCACTCAAAAGGCGCTCGACGTTGAGAATCCTTCTCCCAAGGATATCCATACGATCGGCACTGTCGGCATCATCATGCGGATGCTGAAACTGCCGGATGAGCGCATCAAGATTTTGGTCCAGGGGATCGCCAAAGCAAAAATCACGAAATACATTCAGACCGATCCCTATTACTCTGTCCGAATCGACAAGATGATCGATTCGAAACCAACGGCGACCACGCTTGAGGCGGAAGCCGTCATGCGGACCGTCAAAGAACAGATCGAACGGATCGTGAGCTTGGGGAAGGTCTTAATCCCCGATGTCATGGTCGTCATTGAAAACCTCGAAGAGCCGGGCCGATTGGCCGACATGGTGGCTTCAAATCTTGGGCTGAAAGTCGACGCCACCCAAGCCGTCTTGGAAATTTCCGATCCGATCCAGCGCCTTCGCCAAGTCAGCGACATTCTTGGAAAAGAGATCGAAGTCCTCTCGATGCAGCAAAAGATTCAGGCACAAGCCAAAGGCGAGATGGACAAGACCCAGCGCGAATACTTTCTTCGGGAACAACTGAAGGCCATCCAAAAAGAGTTGGGCGAGCTTGATGAACGGGCGGAGGAAATCACCGAATTCCGCAAACGCATCAAAGACGCCAAGATGCCCGAGAAGGTGTTGAAAGAAACGGAAAAACAGCTCAAACGGCTCGAAAAAATGCACCCGGATACCGCCGAATCCGCGACCGTGCGGACCTATCTCGAGTGGATGGTCGAATTGCCGTGGTCGAAACGGTCGAAGGACAATCTAGAGCTGAAGGCAGCTGCGAAGGTATTGAACGACGATCACTATGACCTCGAGAAGGTCAAGGAACGGATTCTGGAATATCTGGCCGTCCGAAAACTGAAAGAAAAAATGAAAGGCCCGATCCTCTGTTTCGTCGGCCCGCCCGGCGTAGGCAAGACCTCGTTAGGCAAATCGATTGCCCGCGCATTGGGTCGAGAATTTGTGCGGATTAGTCTAGGGGGCGTCCGCGACGAGGCAGAAATCCGCGGACACCGTCGGACCTATGTCGGCGCGCTCCCCGGACGCATCATCCAAGGGATGAAGCAAGCAGGCACCAGCAACCCGATATTCATGCTTGATGAAGTGGATAAAGTCGGAATGGACTTTCGCGGCGATCCCTCCGCGGCCTTACTGGAAGTTCTCGACCCGGAACAGAACAGCGCCTTCACCGACCACTATCTCGGAGTTCCCTTCGACCTGACTGAGGTCATGTTCATCACCACGGCCAACTTGATTGATCCCATCTTGCCCGCACTCCGTGATCGCATGGAGGTCATTGAAATTCCTGGTTACACGGAAGAGGAGAAACTCGGTATTGCGCAGAAATACCTGATCCCACGTCAGCTCGAAGAACACGGCATCACGAATAAACATGTCCGGCTGACCGAAGCGGCGATCAGGCAGATTATCTCCCACTATACCAGGGAAGCCGGAGTACGAAACCTTGAACGTGAAATTGCCAATGTCATGCGCAAGGTGGCGAAGAAAGTTGCAGAGGGCAAGGGACAGGGGTTTCCCATCGATCAGGCCAATCTCCACAAATATTTGGGCGTGTCGAAATATGTCCCGGAAGCGGAACTCGAGAAAGACGAGATCGGAGTGGCAACCGGCCTTGCCTGGACCGAAGCGGGTGGCGACGTGCTATATATCGAGGCGACGGTGATGAAGGGGAAAGGCCAATTGACCCTCACCGGACACCTTGGCGATGTGATGAAGGAATCCGCACAGGCCGCACTCAGTTACGTCCGTTCACGAGAAAAGACATTAAACCTCAATCCCGCGATGTTCAGCAAGCAGGACCTCCATATCCATGTCCCGGCCGGCGCCATCCCCAAAGACGGTCCCTCGGCCGGCATCACGATGGCCACGGCCATTGCGTCGGCGTTTTCAGGCACACCGGCAAGGCGAGATCTAGCTATGACCGGAGAGATCACCTTGCGTGGTCGTGTGCTCCCGATCGGAGGACTCAAAGAAAAGATCTTGGCGGCGAAACGGGCCAAGCTCACCACCGTCATTCTCCCACGTCGAAATAAAAAGGACCTCGAGGAAATTCCGAAACATCTCCTGAAAGGCATCCAATTAGCGTTCGTCGATACCATGGACGACGTCATGAAGATTGCCCTTCGGCGACGCGCTAAGGCTTCGTCGACTTCGAACAAGCCGTCGACGCCTCCAGCGCCCACCCGTATCCGGCCCTTACGATCCGGAAAAGGCCGACGACCGCACGAGCTCCCTGCCACGTTGAGGGCCAGGCGCGTGCCAACTCGCTCGTAGAGTCGCGCTGTGGCGCTGCCTACGGACAAACCCCTTCAGGAATTCGCTCTGATTCAAGGGTTGCAACACCGATATGCCCGTCATGCTCCGGGTCTCGTTCACGGCATCGGTGACGACGCAGCCGTCGTGGAAACTAGCTCATCAAGATGGTGGCATCTGACGACGGACTTGCTCGCCGAAGGAATCCACTTCGACCTGAAAACGGCCGCACCTGAGTCAATCGGATACCGGGCCGCAATGGCCAACCTCAGCGATCTTGCCGCAATGGGAGCAGTCCCCCGGTATCTGCTCATCGCGCTCGCCATCCCTAAAACGATACGTCAGCCACAAGTCTACGACTTGTACAGAGGATTGATGCGGGCTTGTCGACCTTATGGCGTGGCGTTGATCGGTGGAGATACCTCAGCATCTAAAGCCGGACTCTTTCTCAGCATCACATTAATGGGAACCACCGCCAAACGCCGGGCACTGTTTCGCCACGGCGCAAAGGTAGGAGACCAGATTTATGTCTCCGGCACACTGGGAGACTCACTCGCTGGGCTACAACTGCTTACAAAGAGTACGATCGCTCGATCATCCACACCCAGACGGTCACAATTGTCTCGTTCCCATCGACAGTTTTTGATACGCCGCCACGTTCACCCTACCGCGCGAGTCGCCGAGGGCCTGTGGCTCAACCACGGACGGCTGGCTACTGCCGCCATCGATCTGTCCGACGGCCTTTCCGGAGATCTTCGACACCTCTGCAAGGAAAGCGGCGTCGGAGCAGAGGTGGAGAGCGACAATATCCCACTTTCACCAGCCTGCCACGCATACGCGAAAGCCTATCATGTCTCGCCGACTCAACTGGCGATCACCGGAGGTGAAGACTACGAACTTCTGTTTACCGCATCGCCGAGATCTCGCAGCGCGCTTGAACGACAAGCGCGGGCACGAGGCTATCGGATTACCCGCATCGGGACCATTCGCCCGCAGAAATTTGGAATCCAGATGACGTCCCAGGGTCGAACGCGGCCCCTACCGCTCACCAGCTACGAGCATTTCCGCTGATGACCGACGCAGGCAAACATCCCTCTGCCGGAGGAACTCGATCATTCCGCGCGCTACTTCGCCAGGTGCTCCATTTGCAAGAATCGCCACAGCGCACAGCGTTAGCCTTTGCGCTGGGCATCTTCATCGCCTTTTCACCGGCCTATGGTCTTCACACCGCGATGGTCGCGCTGTGCACATGGCTGTTCGGTCTCAACTTTTTAGCGTTATTGGCGGGGGCATTTGTCAACAACCCCTGGACGATCATTCCGATATTGGGCGCGACCTATTGGACCGGTGCCTTGTTGTTAGGTCGTACGGACGTGCCGACATTCGATTGGCACGATTTGAGCTTCAACGGCATCTACGACCAGGTCCTTCCATACGCAGGTCCCTTTGTGCTGGGAGGACTCGTCCTCAGTGTGCTCGGCGCACTGCTGTCCTATCCTGCCGCGTATTTTTTCCTTGTGAAATATCGCCATCACTCAGCGGATCCCACCGCTGCACCATTGCCGCCCTCAGACTCAGTGGGCTAAGATATCCGGTGGTCATGGAACCTCCAGATCGACCAAACGCTCCGTATGATGGCTCGGCACTCATCGCTGATCCGATTCACAAGTACGTCACCTTCACCGTTCCCTACGCGACGCCTGACCCTCACGAGCTCACGGAGAAAGATCTGATCGATTCTCCGTGGATCCAGCGATTACGATACATCTATCAGCTTCAAAGCGCCCGCTGGGTCTATCCGTCAGCCGAGCATACCCGCTTCGTCCATTCTTTGGGAACCATGCACGTGGCAGGACGATTCGCCCGACATCTGTATCCCTTCCTCAAGAAAGTGGTCAAGGAGGTGCCGTCGGCCAATTACGTAGAGGAGCTCTTACGGGTGACGGCCTTGGTACACGATATCGGGCACGGTCCGTTTTGCCATTTTTTCGACGACAATTTCCTCCATGCCCTTGGTCTCTCTCACGAACGCTTGGGACAAATCATCATCCGTGAGCACTTGGCTCCGGTGATCCGGAAAATCCGCCGAAGCCCGTCAGGGCCCTTCGCGAAGGGCGAAGAACTCAATCCGGATCAGATCGCCCACCTGATTCTCAAAGAAAAAGGCAAGGATAATTCCCGGTTACCCAGGTGGCTGAACATGCTCCAGCCGGTAATCTCCGGAAGTTATACCGGAGACAATCTGGACTACGTCTTGCGAGATTCCTACATGTGCGGCGTCGCTGTGGGCCCGGTCGATCTGACACGGTTAATTCATTATACGATCGTGACCGACAAGGGATTCACTATTCACAAAACAGGGCTTCCGGCGCTCCAAATGTTCTTGAACACTAGAATGTACCTCTACTCCAATGTGTATTATCATCGTACGACGAGAGCCATCGACATCCATCTGCGGGATATTTTCGGCCAGACGATGCCGCTGCTGTGTCCACGCGACCCACGAAAGAAGATGGAAGACTATCGCACGTTGACTGATTGGTCACTCTTGGAAGCAGTTCGAGGCTGGAAACACTCTCGCCACAAACTCCGCCGGCAGTTGGGACAGGAGTGGGCAAGAATCTTGGACCGCGATGTGAAGTGGAAGATGGCCTACAGCACGACCCTGAAAGAAAAAGGGCAGGAGCGCGGAATGGCGTTTCCCAGCCATCGGCACTTTGAGCAACAAATTATCAAAGAATTGCCGGCGGGTTTGAGACGACTCCCACTCCGGGTAGACATGGCCCTTTTAGACCCACGACCCGATCCGAAAGATCATCGCGGGAATCCCTTATACGTCTATGATCCCGGCACGGGCCAAGTCTCCGCCGAACCGCTCGAAGAGTTCCTGGATCTGCTGCCGACACGACTCATTCAGTTTCGAATCTATTCGCCGGACCATACCCATGATGCTGCTCTGTCTCAAGCAGCCGCAACTGTGTTGAATAAAACACCCACTAGTCTGGAAACCAACTACTAGCGGAGCCCCTCGCCTATAGACCCACGACTCTTGCTAGGCCGACATTTTCAACGGCAGGCTTTTCATCAATTGAGCTTTTTTTGTTTTCATCACTTCCCGCTGTTTCTCCGATGGAAAGTGTGCACCCCGTTTCGTGGATGGGAAACGGTTTTCAAAGCGCTCGATCATTTCAAGCGCTTCAGCCTCTTCGCCGGCCCGAAGGAGCAGTTGCATGAGTCGAAGATAGGCCGGGACCAGGAGCAACAGATGCCGGACCTCTCTGGCTTCTTCCACAACATAGCGATACCCCGTGATCGCGATGTCCTGATTGATCTTTTCATAGGAGAGTGCCTCAATCATCTGGATTCCCAACCGATCTGTATCGGCGCTGATGCACCGTTCCCATTGCCCGTTGACCAAGGCTCGCACTTCCTCCGCCGATAGTTGGATACCCCCATTTTTAATATTTCGACGAAGATTCTCCAGCACCCCTCTGGCTTCCAACCATGCCCCGTAGAGTCCAATCAGCACGCCGATACAGGGAGTTGGTCGTTGACATTTCCCATCGAGGGGTGAAAAATTTTTCTTCGCCACCTGGGACGGCAAATACACGCGGCCATTCGACTCCGCACACACCTCACAGATGTGGTCATCATCAGGAGTGACATAGAGATACATACGAATCCCGGAACGATCGAAGATGTCGACAGCCAGGATGCGCCCGGCCATAATTTGCATCTGGTAGTATTGCCACACCACCAGAAGTCCGAGAATGCCCACTAAATAGATCGTCACGTCCGGAAATTGCCAGCCTTCAAACA
>CABVRS010000003.1:60862-67513 GCA_902500745.1 uncultured Nitrospira sp. | reverse complement strand
GTGATGACAATCAACGACGACCGTGGCCTGCCCCCATTCGGGCCATCCGGCCAGGAGCTGAACTGCTTCGGGTTCAACGGATCACCCGGCAAATCGTCCGGCCGCTCGCCCGGATGCTGAATTCCGACGAACATCGTGCGCCGATCCGGTGTCATGAAGACCCCGGTAATTTCGCACTGATTCGGGCCTACGAGAAAGCGTCGCGTCTCTCTGGTTTCAGGATGCGCCGCCAGCATCTGGTTGTTGCCGAACCCGGCGTACGCCCCGGCATTGATCGTCGAGGTGGAGACATCAGTCTGAATCCAGAGCAACCCGCTGGGATCCACATAGATCCCGTCCGGTGAGCCATACTTATCGCCAAAGATCGTGGACCCATGAGCCGGATTCGCTGGATCGCCGCAGAGGGCGAAGATATCCCAGCCGAAGGTCGGTTCCGTCCAGTCTTGGCGATAGTACCAGCGGATGATGTGGCCGTAGTTGTTGACGGCGCGAGGATTCGCCGCGTCCACCGGTGGCCGTGCGGAACCGGCGGCGGTAGATCCGTCCGGATTGTTGGCCGACTCCGGGGTCGTGCCGCGCCGGCTGTTGTTGGTCAAGGTCGCAATGGCCGTCAGATCCTTGGGGAACGTATCGATCCATTCGGGCCGATCCATCATGGTCGCCCCGGCGGCATCGGCGGCCCCGCGGGTATTGATCAGAATGTCGTTCAACGACCATCCGGCGAGCCGCGGATTGTCCGGAACGAGCGGCAGCCATTCTCCGGTGCCGTCTGCATGGAACTTCGCGACGTAGAGGATGCCATCGTCGAGGGGATTGATCCCCTGATGGCGAGCCTGACGCCAAGGCAGGTTGGAGACATACCGATAAATGTACTCGTTTCGCTCGTCGTCGCCCATGTAGACCACGACACGACCATTCCGCGCCTCCTGAACCCAGGCACCCTCGTGTTTTAAACGGCCGAGACCCGTGCGCTTCACCGGCGTCGAGTGCGGACGGAAAGGATCGATTTCTACCACCCAGCCGAATCGATTGGGCTCATTGGGTTCTTCATCAACACGAAATCGCTTGTCGGTCGTGTGCCAGAGATAGCCGAACCCCGCGGCTGTAATGCCGTAGCGCTTTTCGAGAGTGGTTTGCGTCCCATTCTTCCGGAAGTAGCCGTTGAAATTCTCTTCACAGGCGAGATAGGTACCCCATGGCGTAAAGCCCATCGCACAATTATTGAGCGTCCCCAGTACCCGACGCCCCGTTGAATCGTCACTTGTGACCAATCGAGGATCCCCTGCAGCCGGCCCACCGATCTCGATCGGCGTCATACCCGTAATACGGCGAGCGAACCGAGACGGTCTCACCACATCCCACTTCCCCTTGCCTCGATGACCGCCCAGGTCAAAGTGAAAGCCAGTCCGTCTGGCTACTTCGATGATCGAGACGCCATGCGCGTTCAGCGACTTGTTGGTCTTCTCTTGGGTCCAGTTATTCACGCCGTCCGGGAACAGCAGACCGTCATCGGTGTATTCGTTATTCTGCACAATGAGCCCGCGTTGCGACCGCACGATCGGAAAATAGACGAGTCCATCGTTGTGCATGCCCCACTGACGAGCTTGCTCCGCCGCCGTGTTGCTGGCGTCTTGCTTAAATGCGGGGCCGTGTGAGACGGGATCACCCCAGGCGATGAGCACCTCGGCGGTGTACCCTTTCGGCACCACCACCTCATCGGCTGAGGAAACCGGCACACTGTCAAACCCGAGCATCGGCCGCCGTCCCCCGTGTCCATCTATCCTCGCATCTGTTTCGTCGGCTTCCTCTGTCTCTTGTGCCGCAGCGGGAACGGCCTTTAACAGTGCTTCCACGCCGCCGAGCGACGCAGCTGCGGCAGCTACAAATCCACCGGTCAAGAAGCTGCGTCGCGACAAGCGTGCATCCACAACGTCCTGGAAATGTTCGTTGCCAGATGTGTTACTTACTCCCTCGTCATCGATAATCGACATAGATCTCCTCCCACGTCGGATGAATATATGGTTGCCACCACCACAGATATCTTCTGCGGACGTAGGCACTCTCCCATCCGACCGTTACAAAACGATCAACGGATGATAATGGCCTCGTTAAAACGAGCGCTGAAACTGGCACAATGTTGCTGTGCCAAGAATGACCATGACGGAATATGCCGCCATCACTAAAGGAACGGGCTTTGCCCTGTTCGCCTACGATATTAGTCTCTCGATCAACCTGACGGATGCGGAGCGGCGGATCGTCTCAGGAATGGAGTGCGGTCGCCGTGAGGGTAGTGCAGAGTGCCTTGTTCTAAAGTCTGTCAGACCTAGCGCGAAGATACCGCGAGAGGAGTACGTACCCGACAGATAGCCAAGGCTTTGTATTGGTTCGCGAAGAGGAATACGACTCGGTTAGTGATCCGTAGTGGTCTTACTGGTTGTGGGCAACCAAGGAATTCGACTGGTATCAGGTAGCGGCCTGATAATCTTTGCCTCACCCCGCCTGAAGTCTCCTACTCTCGTGAGGCCTTTCCACAATTGATTGTTGGATGGGCGATGCTTTGAGCGTTTCCTTGAACGCATGAGCGACAGGGTATCATCGGTTCATTACGAGGACGTTGCGCGTATGTTAAAAGTGAATACATGCGCATGAGGCGTACCCGTTTGGACCAGAAGCACGATATTTACCGGCGGGGACGACCCGGGACGTTGTCCGGTGGGATAAACACTGCCAGAGCAATGACCGTCGTCCACTTACCCTTCTTCCCGACGGCCGACTGGGTCATATTCAACGTCTGCACGATCTTTCCGCCCATCTTGAAGACCTGTTCACGCTCTTTCCAGGCGACATTGGGGTCAAACTCCACGCCTAAGGTCGTGGCGAGCATCTGTGCCGCGAGGTCTTCGGTATACTCTCCAGTCTCTTCATCCGTCTCACCGTGCGCATGATGCTCGGAGAGATACCCATAGGTGCCATGATCGGTGGGCTTCGCCACTCCGACCGAAGCGGAAACCAATTGGTTCCGTTCATTGGTTTCTGATCGCGCCATGACGCAAAACGTAATTTCTCCTGGCTTCAGCAGCTTCTCTCCATGCTTCCGGGGAATGATCTTACAGTGCGGTGGAAGGATCGATGACACACTGACCAGGTTGCAGTATTCTACTCCGGCGCTGCGTAAGGCCTCTTCGAAGGAGGTCAGCTTTTCCTTGTGGACTCCGACTCCACGTGTGAGAAACATATGGGTAGGTACCATCATTTTTCCTTTCGCCTGGCAATTGGCCGTTCTTTATGTCTTCGAGAGATTGCTTTGATTGATGTGGTTCCAAAGCGGCCACTCAGGCACACACATTGAACCAGATCAACGGCTGTATCGGGGGCTTGTTGTAGCAAAGTGGAACTGGACTTCGCAATATCTTCAGGACACTATTCTCGGGTTACTGCACGAAGCTGAAACTTTTTACTGCACGGTTACACGTGCGTAACGGATCTGTAATGCATTCCACTTACAAAGCATACTTCCGAGCTTTCAGAACGAGTTTCATTTCAACACAGGTTTACATGTCTTGGCACCACCATGTTAGATTGCTGGTGTGGGACAACCGCTACCACAAGGCAAAGGCAGCAATTCTTAGCAGCACAATCTTGACCGTTGGAGTTACATATGAAACCGACCTCTATTTCGCAATTTATTGACCATCACTATCGGCATTTCAATGCGGCGGCGATGAAAGATGCGGCCCATGCCTACACAGCTCACGTGGACCGAGGTGGCACAATGCTGGTGACGTTGGCCGGCGCAATGAGCACAGCGGAGTTAGGCCTCTCACTGGCTGAAATGATTCGTCGTGACAAGGTTCACGCGATCTGTTGCACCGGAGCCAATCTGGAAGAGGATTTGTTCAACCTGGTGGCGCAAAAACATTACGAGCGGATCCCGCACTATCGAGAGCTGACGGTCCAGGATGAGCAGAACCTTCTGCAGCGACATCTGAATCGTGTCACTGACACCTGCATTCCTGAAGCGGAAGCGATGCGGCGCATTGAGGCGGCGGTTGCGACCGAATGGACCGCAGCGGATCACGCAGGCACCCAAGCATTTCCACATCAGTTCCTTTATACGCTCTTAGTCAACGGCACGTTGAAAGAACACTATCAGATTGATCCAGCCGACAGTTGGATGTGCGCAGCAGCAGAGCGGAACCTCCCGATGTTCGTTCCCGGGTGGGAAGATTCGACCTTGGGGAATATGTATGCGGCACATTGCATCACAGGAGCCATTAGAAACGTGCACACCGTGCGATCCGGCGTCGAATACATGATGCATTTAGCCGAATGGTATCTGGAAACAGCCGCGGCGCATTCGATCGGATTTTTTCAAATCGGAGGCGGGATTGCCGGTGATTTTCCTATCTGTGTCGTGCCGATGCTGAGCCAGGATCTTCGAAAAGAACGGGTGCCGCTCTGGGGATATTTCTGTCAGATCGGCGATTCGACCACGAGCTATGGGTCGTACTCCGGGGCGGTCCCGAATGAAAAAATCACGTGGGGAAAGCTGGGTGCAGATACTCCGAAATTCATCATCGAGTCCGACGCCACGATCGTGGCCCCATTGATGTTCGCGTATGTCCTCGGATGGTAGCTGACAGAGGGTGGAGCATTCGCTCGTCTTTCAGCTATCTGAACGCCCCTCACAAGGAGATGCTTGTAGGCGCCGAGCTGACAGAGCGATTGTTGATCCGTACATGAACGTCTCGCTTATCATGCCGAACGAACCAGTGCACCCTCTGTGACCTAACGAAAACGGAAGCTGCGTACCGGCCACGTTTCAATACGCTTCGTTGAGGGTCCAACCATTCCCTCATAGGTTCACTCCTCTATTTACCGAGTGCCTCTAACAGCCTATAGTGAGGCATGGTTATCGGAACGGAAGAACGCAACCTCTTACAAGGTTGGGGCACAACGCATACCTATGTTGGAGCATGTGACAATTACGAAAGGAACCTGCCTCGCCCTCTTCGCCTATGATATTGGCCTCTCCATCAACCTCACGGAGGCAGAGCAGCGAATCCTCGAAGGGAGCGAGCGCAGCCACCTTCGGCATAAGACGAGGGCCCCTCAGTACTTCGAATATCGACCGGCTCCCCTACGGCTTGTTCAGGAAGGCAGCGTGTTCAGTATCAGTCACTATCAGGCAAGCCCGACCGTCGAAGTCATGGTGTACGATTTCGGTGCCGTCACCATCACCTATCGCTTTCCCATCAATGGCCCCTTCCATCAACTGCTGGAGCTGAGCGAGTCGCTGTACGAGAATGAGCGATTGCTGACCGAATCCCGAACCCGTGTCGAACAGTTAGTCCAAGCCTTAGGCCCAGCCATCGAGCGTCCAGCCATTGCGGGGGACGTCGAGGACTACATCATGTTCTCGATCGAGTCCTCTGTGCCTATAGATGCTCCTCCGTTATGGACAAGCAACGAGACGAACTTGGCTCAGATTCTGCGAGCCGAGCGGGCACCGCTCTCGGAGCAGGAAGTAGCCGATGCACTGTCCTGCCGAATCTCGTTCGGGCAGGAAGATGCCGCGGTCATCGACTGGCATTCCGCGGTCCTGTTCGGCAAGGAGATGGACGACGTCCGAGCGGTTCTCGAATTCGCCAACGTCGAGCTACTGGAGATGCGAATGCTCGATGAGCAACTCGATCGTGCGCTGGATGAAGGGTATGAGGCGTTGTCGCGTAAGCCACGCCTCCTCTCCCTGCCCGGCTCGCATGAAAAGGATCTGACGCACATTGCACAGCTGCAGGTCGACAGCGCCCTGATCTTTGAACGCGTGACCAACACCTTGAAACTGCTGGGAGACCAGTATCTCGCACGCGTGTATCGACTTGTCTCACAGCGTTTCCACTTAGAGGCGTGGGATGCCAGCATCCTTCGGAAATTGCAGACTCTGGAAAGCATCTACGGCAAGATGTCGGATCGAGCCGGAACCAGACGGATGGAGGTCCTTGAGTGGATTATCATTGCACTCATCACACTGTCGATCGTCGTGTCATTTCTTCCGAGTAGCCACGGATAGGCCGTCGGCCTGTCGAGAAAGCCAGTCAGAATTTACAAAGCGCTAACGAGGAATTCATCGAGGCCCCGCCAAGTTTTGCTACTATCCACCACCAACGACGAGTGCAACGGTATTCATTCGAGGCGTCACGGCTATGGAACTTCTACCGAACACGGTTGTCCAGAGGAGGCGATCAACCGAGGTGCCGAAACGGGTGCACGTGCTGCTGGTCGACGGTTCCATCATCACCCTTCACGGCCTGAAAAGCTACCTCTCAGAGAGCAACCACATTATAGTGGTCGGCACGGCACGCACGGAACAAGCGGCGTTGACCGCCTTGAAGATCTGTCAGCCGGACGTGGTGGTACTGGGAGTTCGTGTTGGTCGAGCCAGTGGAATCGACATCTGCAGGGTCATGAGGGAGTCATATCCGAAGATTGCAGTCCTGTTTTTCAGCGAATACGATGACAAACATGTCCTTCAATCCGCCATTCTTGCCGGTGCACAAGGATACCTCCTGAAAATCGCTTCTCGCGAGGCTCTTGTGAAGAGCATTGAACTCGTGGCTACCGGCCGAGGGATCCTAGACCCACAATTAACCC
>CABVRS010000003.1:48863-60762 GCA_902500745.1 uncultured Nitrospira sp. | reverse complement strand
TATCTCTTCAGGCGATGCACGTGATGGGCTGTGCTCGATCGAAATCGCTCATTGTACTGGTGTTGCAGCCCGATCCAGAATCTCGTGGTCGTCCTGAAGCGTATTGCAAGTCTCACCGCAAGCGGCATGGTCACAGGCTGTTTCCCTTCGATGAACCCATTGAGTTCCCGTACCGAAATATCGAGCGAGTTTGCCAAATCAGCCAGGGCGATAGGAGGGTGGATCGCTTTCATATAGACCTCTCCCAACACTTCCCCCGGATGGATCGGTTTTTCAAACAAATCTGCCACAGATCTCTTCTTCCCTATTCTGGACTCTTTTTATCCCTATACCGATCGGCCGCCATTTGCAACAGGGAATCAACATTGAATCGTCCTAGGGGAAACACTAGGGCGACCGGTAGGAGTGTGCTGCTACAGCCGATTCTCGTTCACGTACTTGAGAGATTCCTCACGAATTCTCCTCTTCAACGTTACGCGCTTTTAATCTTGGCGTAACCTCATTGGAATCTACCTCGGGCAGGATACAAGCGCCTTTACTTCGTGCTTGACTACTCAATTTGAATCAGGAGGGAGTATCCATGGCCATTGAACGGCTGCTTGTGGGAGTCGGATTGCTCGGCATCGTGGGAACCGCGGTCAGCGTCGACGCATCTGATTCCAAGACCATCACACTCAAAGAAATTGGCCGGTACAGTGCCGGGGCCAGCACCGACCCGGATGAGCCACGGGCAGAGATCTCAGCCTTTGATCCGGCCTCGAAACGGCTGTTCAGCATCAATCTCAATCTTCGCCAACTCGACGTGTTGGATCTCAGCGCGCCCGAAACGCCTGTGCTGGTCCAGACAGTGCCGCTCGGTGGCAAACCGAACAGCGTCGCCGTGCATAAGGGGACAGTGGCCGTCGCGCTGGAGGGATCCCAGAAAACCGATCCCGGTACCGTAAAGTTTTTTAACACCAGCGGGATGTTGCTCAATCAACTCACCGTCGGATCTCTGCCCGACATGCTCACGTTCTCACCGAATGGCCGTTGGCTGCTTGTTGCAAACGAAGGCGAACCCAACAGTTATAACCAGGCGGACTCGATCGATCCCGAAGGTTCAGTGAGCATCATTGATATGCGCGGCGATGTCACCAGCCTGACACAGTTCGACGTCCGTACTACTACGTTCAATCCTGGTATCCCACAGGAGAATGCGTCCAGCATCCGCATCTTCGGCCCCAATGCGACTCTCGCGAAAGATCTGGAACCGGAATACATCACTGTATCCAAGGATTCTCGCGTGGCCTGGGTGACGCTACAGGAAAATAACGCGATCGCCACCCTCGACATCCGGTCAGCGACCTTCACCAAGATCGTTGGGTTAGGGTTCAAGGATCACCTTCAAGCCAACAATAAGCTCGATGCGAGCGATCGGGACGAGCCTGGATCGAGCAATAACGGCGTGATCAACATCCGAAACTGGCCGGTGCTCGGCATGTACCAACCGGACAGCATCGCGGCCTATCGCGTGAAAGGGAAGACCTACGTGGTCACGGCCAACGAAGGTGACGCGCGGGATTACACGGGTTTCTCCGAAGAAGCCAGAGTGGGCTCGCTCACACTCGACGCCGCAAGTTTTGCCGCCCAAGGATTTCCCGACGTCACCACCGGCACCGACGGTCTTCGGAATAACGACCATCTTGGTCGTCTGACGGTGACCAATACGCTCGGCAATACGGACGGCGATCCAGAATTTGAAAAGCTCTATGTCTTCGGTGCCCGTTCGTTCAGTATTCGGAACGCGAACGGCGGCCTGGTCTACGACAGCGGCGACGAACTCGAGCAGCGAACGGCTACGCTGGTCCCGACAACCTTCAACTCCAACGGAACCGTCGACACTTTTGACTCCCGAAGCGACAATAAGGGTCCGGAGCCGGAAGGGCTGGCACTGGGGAAAATTGCCGGACGAACCTACGCCTTCATTGGCCTTGAACGAACCGGCGGCATTATCGTCTACGACATCTCCGACCCCAAATCTCCTCACTTCGCGACCTATGTCAATACCACTCCCACCGATCTGTCGCCGGAGGGGATCCTGTTCATCAAGAGGAAAGATAGCCCCAACGGTAAACCGCTCTTAGTTGTCTCGCATGAAGTAAGCAACACCGTGACGATCTTCGAGATCGAACGCGAGCGACAGGATCACGAAGAGGATGACGAAGACGAGGAGGAGGATGGAGAATAAGAGGCCCTTCACCGCGCAGAGGCAGCAGGCAGGCGCTACCCCTGCCTGCTGCCTCTCAACAGGTCATTCATCCCCTGCCCTCGCACCTGGAAATATCCTCTTCGGGTTGAAACGGTAATTCGGTTCACGCACTCTGCGTGATGATTCCGCAATCGAGAATTTACTCGGCTTGGACCATTTCCCGACCGGGTCGTAACACACTTGCCATATCCTTGGTTTTACGAGCTTCCGGTGAGCCGTCCGAACACCGACGTCATCTTGGATCGAACAGGGTCTGGACTTTGAATGGCACGATCTGGACGAAAGAAGTTTCCCTATGGATATCAACCGTATCATCCTAAAGCCCCTCGCTCATCTCGTCGTTATGGGCACCCTGTCCTTAAGCGCCGCCTGCGCGATGTCACCCGCATTCGCAGAGGCTTTGGTCGAGCATCATTCCCACGAGTGGGACCGCGACGACGAGGCCGACGATACGATTGAGATGCGCCAAGGTGCGGGTCACAAACTAGAATGGCGTAGTCCCGAATTTCATACGCGAGAAAAAGACTCCCTGCTTCATGTGCAATTGCTCGGCATCAACGACTTTCATGGACAGCTTTCTGCGGGCCGGGTGGTCGCGAACCGTCCAGTGGGTGGTGCCGCTGTGCTTGCGGCCTACCTCCATGCCGCGCAGCAAGATTCTCGTGATCCGGACCTTCCCGACCGTACGTTCATCGTCCATGCGGGCGATCATGTCGGAGCGACACCTCCTGAATCAGCGCTGCTCCAGGATGAACCATCAATCGGCTTCTTGAATCTGTTGACTAATCGATATTGCCGCTACGACGATCGGCGGGTTGATCGTGATCATCGGCGAGGCTGGGACGATGACGAGGCCAAGGAGGATCGCCGCGATCGTCGCATGCATCCCAAGTGCAACCTCGTCGGGACCCCAGGCAACCACGAATTCGACGAAGGGAAGGACGAACTTGTTCGTCTTCTGAACGGAGGTAATCATCCGACTGGTCCGTTCCTGGAAAATCCCTATCGTGGCGCACGGTATCCGACCGTTTCTTCCAATGTCGTCGATGAAAAGACCGGAAAACCGATCCTCCCGCCCTTCGTCATCAAACAGGTCAAGGGCGTCCGTCTCGCATTCATCGGCGCTGTCTTGAAAGAAACACCGAGTATCGTCACCCCGACCGGGGTCGCAGGATTGAAGTTCCTCGACGAGGCCGACAGCATCAATCGGTATGTCCGGTGGCTTCGGATGACGGAAGGCATTCGTACATTCGTCGTTCTCATTCACCAGGGTGGTCGCCAGACAACCTATGAAGGACCGACACAGCCAGGTGGACTCATCAACGGGCAAGATATCGTCAATATTGTCACTCGCCTTGACGATGATGTGGATGTGGTGGTCTCAGGCCACGCGCACGCATTCACGAACGCGCTGCTCAAAAATCAGAACGGTGCCGAGATCCTTGTCACGCAAGCCTTTTCGTCAAGCACCGCCTACGGCGATATCGATCTCATGATCGACAAGCACACGAGAGATGTCGTCGCCAAGAGCGCGGCGATCATCACCACCTTTGCCGATGCCGGCCCTGGCCTCACCCCAGATCCTCACGTAACAGAATTGGTCGCGCAGGCCCAAGCGAAAGTGGCCCCGCTCGTCAACCGGGTGATCGGCGAAGCCGCGACGGATTTGTTGCGCGCGGAAAACCCAGCCGGGGAGTCGTCGCTCGGCAATCTGATTGCCGATGCCCAACGAGCGGCACTCGGGACCGACGTGGCCTTTATGAATCCTGGCGGCATCCGGGCCGACCTGTCTGCCGGGCCGGTGACGTACGGTGAACTCTTTACGATTCAGCCGTTTGGCAACAGCCTGGTACGGATGGATCTGACCGGCCAGCAACTCTATGACCTGCTCAACCAACAGTGGGTAAATCAGCCGTTTCCGCGCATCCTCAAAACATCGGGGCTGACCTACACGTGGGATAACAACCGGCCGATCGGCGATCGCATTGTTGAGGTGCTGCGCAATGGGACACCGATCGACCGGCAAGCGACGTTCTCTGTGACCGTCAATAGTTTCATGGCGGCAGGTGGGGACAACTTCACGGTCCTGCTGCAGGGGGGCAACCAGGTGGGCGGCCCCCTGGATCTGGATGCATTGATTTCCCACATCCAGAGCCTTCTACAGCCGTTTTCTGCTGTGATCGAGGGACGGATCGTGAGGCTCAACTAAAGAAGGGTCGTCTCAGGACGCCCACGTTTACTGTTGTAGGTGGAATTGTCCCAGCACGGCGTGGTGGAGTTCGTGGCCACAGACCTCAAAATCCATTTTGGGGCAGTAAATCGTGCGTGTGCGAAAGTCATAGAACCCGACAACCACTTCTTCCCGCCGGTGGGTGTCCAGGACGAGGCGAGGCGTCATCATGACGGCTGACTTGCCGGTGATCTCCTCGTACTTGGCTTGCATGTGTGGGGCATCGAGAAAAACGACCCTGAGAGACGAGAGTTTATACTCTTCGCCGGGAAGGGCATGATCTGTCATGCAACCGGAGAGGGCCAGTAGAGCGACACTCATTGTGAGAATGTCTAACCCCCATCGACGAAGCGGAAGATCACGAGCCAGCATGTCCACAAGCATCCCCAATGGCTAAATCCATGATTCAGCCATTTGCCCTCACCCATTAGACACCGATCGCTTCAGACCAGCATCCCGCCTGAGAAGAATAGTGTAAGCGTAGCAGGGGTTTAGAGACCGTCAAGGAGAATCTAGATCTCGGGAAGTGCAGAACGGCGGAGTGAAAGCGCGTGCGTGTGGCCACGGCTTGTTACACAACCAAAATAAGTTGGTAATGCAAACCTAATACAATCGTGACAATGAGATAACGAGCTTCCGTTAGGTCTATACTCAGCTAAACGCCAAGACTGAACCTTAGGACTTGGAAAGGGTGAGACCGATGGGAATGTTGATCATCGAAATGCTCATACTCAGCGCCGTCGTCGTGGGACTGCTGTATAAAGCACTTCACCTTAAACCGAGGGACGCCGAATAGTCGACGAAGGCACCGCTGGTTGGAGCGGCAGGATGGGGAGATTGGCCCGGAGCTACACCAAGACTGTACGAGCAGTCATAGAACCTAACGAATCCATCCGGCGCTGGTCATGCTGTGGGAGAGGAGCCGCTTGTGTTAGTCGATCACACGAAATTCTGTTCGGCCATGGCTACTTCCGCCTTAGCCTCAACGATAAGCCCCGACTTGGCATCCACATGGATCTTGACTCGCTCACCGTCCCGGACCATTTTGATGCGCCAGGTGATCCTCTCATGAGCTTCTTTGAGTCTCATATCAAAGATCGAGCCTCCGATATGAGACACGGCATCGATGGCCTGATCAATTGACACGGTCGCTTCATCGACGAGCCCGAGCGTTCGTTTTACTTTCATCATCTTGTGATTAGACTTCATATAGACACCCCTTCCGCTAACATTAATCCAAACGATTGGGAGGGAGTGTAATATACGGGAGATATGCAGGTCTAGCGACAACACTCGTACGTGTCACATGCCTACAATATAACGGGCCCTATAATATCATGCCTCCATATATTGTGGCCATCGAGCCATACCTCCGTCCTTTGACGGCTCTATTTCAGCTGGGATGCCTGATCCTGAGGGGTTCATGTCGAGGAACGATCGCAAGCGAGATCTGATAGAAACAGACCGAACATCGTCGAACGAAACTCTCGGATGGTCGCGCACGGCAAGCATCCTTATTGAGAGGTGGTCAGACTGCGGCCGAGAGCCTCTTGCTTTTGTTCGATCGCCCTTCGCTCGCAAGCCTGGTTCGCTCGCTCCATCGATCCGGCATCATGACCATACTGAGGGCAAAGATCCCCACAATAAGCACGAGGAAGGCTACTGAGGCGAGGAGAATCAACCCCGAGCGGAACTCGGCAAACATGATGTTCGCTCCTTTGTTTGGGACAGGTCCTACGATCTCGTGTGGGACCTTACCCCGTTTCTGTCACTGGATCATTGCTGAATCGTTAACATCCAGTAACTTTATCCCCAGGCGTCTTTGTTCTTTTACCGCTTCGTAATCCCAGGATGACGCTAACGCAATGCCCCCGAGGTACGCTCATGTTACAGTCTCGCTTCGGATACAGGAGGACAACGCATGGTGATAAACGACAAGTCAATACAGGAAGAGCGCATCACGGTTGAATTAGGCACGTCGGTCGTGGAAGCGGCGAAGGTGATGAAAGCCCATAATGTGACACGTGTGCTGGTGACCAGCCGCTCTCAGGTCATTGGAGTCGTGACGGAATCAGACGTCGTCAAAAAATTTGTGGGTGCCGAAAAGGCGATCTACTTCGTGCCTGTGGAAGACATCATGAGCAGTCTGTCACCATTCGAGCATACGGACCGAATCTACACCCGAAGCTTGTAGCCGACTCCACGTACCGTCACGATCAAGTTCGGCTGGCCAGGATCAATTTCAATTTTCTGACGCAGTGAATGGATGTGGACATCCAGCGCGTGTTCTTCGAGTGCGTAGCCTTCTCCCCACACTCGGTTGAGCATTTCCTGCCGTGAAAATACGCGACCCGGGGCTTCCATAAATTGGAAGAGGATCTTGAATTCCTTCGGGGTCAATTCAATCGTTGCACCACCTACTGTGACTTCATGCCGATCGAGATCCATCCTGATATTCCCGGCGCGGTAGTGCTTGTGCGTCTGTTCAGCCTGTTCAGCGCGGCGCCGTAAAATGGCGCGCACTCGGGCGATCAACTCACGAGGTGATTGGCCTGCCACCACGAGGTCCACTTCTTCGTCATAGTCTTGTAAGAATTCTTCATCTGAATACGTTCGGTCTCCGTGTGAGAGCGCCACAATCGGCACGGTTGTGAACGTCCGCAGCTGCCTTAGGTAGAGCGGACGCTCGACCTGTCGTTCTATAATGATCAGAGACGGCACGGCCTCTTTCGCAGCCGTAAAGATGGCGGTCTCTGTCGTCACGACCATAATCTGAAAGCCGTGTGTGATGAATGCTTTTTCTAGGGATCGACCCAGAAGTTCGGATTTGGCAAAAAGAAGAATCGAACCTTGATGGCCAGTCATGGATGATGAGGGCAACATTATTGGGTGAGGAGGATACGATAATCACGACAAGGGGGTCATTAGGATTACGTAAATTGTAGGTAAACTCGCCAAGTCTCTCGATGTAGGCCGGAGATGGCATACACGGATATTACGTGGATTTAACAACGGCTTAATCATGCTGAAATACAGTGCCGCTACAAAGGTCCTAGCTCAGGTGAGTGTTCATCAGGCATGTCCCACATAAGGAGAACCCAACTTTGCGTTTTCGCCACCTCGTTTTAGGCTTGTATCTGATCACCACCGTGATTCTGGTTTTGCTTCCTCCTGCCAATTGGGCGCAGATGCGGCCGATCCTGTCATCATCACTCCCCTCCTATCTTCCGCAAGGGGACATATCCGGCACGTTGAATATTTCCGTAGCCGAGACGCTGAAACCTTTGGTTCGAGCCTGGCTGGATACTGTGGCTGCCCGCCATCCCAAACTGAAGATCGCGGTGGCTTCTGAGAAGTCCGGAAATGGGCTTGATGCTCTGCTCGAACACCGAACAGACGTGGCCGCCATGCCTCGACGCCTGATGGCCGGTGAGCTTGCCGAATTCGTCAGGGAGTACGGGTACGAACCGACGGAAGTTCCGATTGCCAGTGACGCGTTAGCCATTTATGTGCACAGGGACAACCCTCTTACCGGTCTTTCCCTTGAGGAATTGGACGCGATGTTCTGCCGCGAGCGACAGCGCGGGGTCCCCTTTGACATCGATTCGTGGGGCTTAGTGGGAGTCATGGATGAATGGTTTGAAGCTCCTGTTCAGCTGTACGGCAGAAACGGGACCTCCGCCATCAGTGCCTTCTTCCAAGAAGAGGTGTGCAAACACGGAAGCCTCCTTCCGAAACTCATCGATGCCGAGGGGTCGGCCTCGGTTGTATTGGACGTCGGAGGGAATCCCCACGGGATCGGGTTCGGAGCAGTCGGCTATGAGACCTCGATGGTGAAACCACTTCCCATTGCCTCGGTGAAAGGCGGTCGGTATATCGAGCCGACTCTACAGACTGTGCGGGATGGTTCCTACCCGTTGCGGCGAAACCTCTATCTCTATATCGCCAAGCCGCCGAAGGCCCCACCGACACACCCATCTGAAGAGATTGTCCGCTATGTATTGAGTCGGCAAGGCCAACAGGTCGCTCTGGATCTAGGCTACATTCCCCTGGCCTCAGACGAGGTGACGCGTTTGAGAGCCAAGTGGGCTACGCCCTCCACCATAGTGTCGACCGGCGAGACTCCGTCACCTCGCAGCTGAGTACGCTTGGTCATTTTCTTGTTGTGCCGACGATTATCCCAATGACCCGACTATTGGTAGGCCTATTCTGTCCCGGTTGGTGTGCAATCTGGATTACGGCATTCGTTGGCTGCTCCCCGACGCAGTTCACAACCCTCACCATCTATGAGACTCCACAGTCGTTCGTCCGTCTTGAAGTCGATCGCACCCTCGAGCAGGAAAACGGACATAGTCATCCCGCAAGCCTTTCACCGGACCAAATGGCGGCAGTGCTGCGAGGAATCACCGTTCAGGAGCCATTGACGAGAATTCCATTTTATGACGATGTGAGCGTGCCTCGCACGCACCGGGCGTTCACTGATCAAGCGGTCGCTTTTTGGGCGCCTCTCCTGAGCTTGGCCTTGAGTAAGGCGACGGAACATGAAATCGTCACCTTTTATCAGAGTACGACTATCTCGGGGACCTCTCGCGAAGTGACATCCGGTGGGGTATTTGTCGACGGAGAACAGCTGCACCTCGTTCTCAGTAATTTACGCTCCGGCACTCATGTGACGGCGGATATCGGGATCGTCGACACACAGGATGATCGACTTACCCCCATGAGATCGATCGCGCCGCAGCGGGGGAAGTTGTTATTCAATCCGGAATCAGCACGTGTAGATAAACCGGCGGAGGGGGGGCTCGCTCGCGTTTTCCAGGAGGAGCGGCGTGAACTCATTGTGCTATACAAGACGATCCCATCACACCAAATAGAGCCGTCTACTCCTGGTTCCGAGAGTCCTGCGGATGACCTACCACGCCTACGTTAGAAGTTCCACTGTAACTGAAACCGGAGTAAGTTTCCCCCCTGAAGCTGATACGGGGTCTGGAGGCACGGGGCGAGGCTGCTAGCCGCAAGGGCGCACTGGCCGGGAGGGCTTCCGGTCGGAGAAAATGTGGCATCCGGCGAGTTACGCTGAGTCCAGCTGTACGATACCGTGAATTCCACAGCCTTGTTGAATTGATATTCGACCCCGAGTTCCCATTCGCGCACGGAATTGCGCGGTGCGTTGGCTTCCAGCTTGCGTCCGCCGAAATACTCCTGAACCCGAAAGAAGGGAAAGATATTCTGACAGAAGGTATCACACTGGTACCGGTAGAATACCTGCATATAGCCGCCACGCACGTTTCCAAGCACGACATCGGTTCGCGTCTCGTTCAACTCCGGCCCTCTCCCGATCATATACTCGGCCTGAAAGCCAAATGGCTGCGGGAACAGCGTGATGTGCCACCCGATGCGCTCATCGAGGTAGTTTCCATTATTTGTCACACGCGGGGTGAAGGCCTGTCCACCGGCTTGGTTCACGTCGAGCGGCACGACCGGCGTGGTCGCGATGTTGAATTGGCCACGGTAGGCATCCATCCCTACTTCGAGAATCTGGCCATTCGGAAACTCAAAGGGGTACATGGCGTGGAATACGATGTGTTTGTCCTTGTTCCGATCGCGGACGTTGATGCCCTGTCCATTGAACACGCCGATGCCCAGCATCCCGTAATCTCCTGATCCCTTCAGGCCACTCTCGACCAATCGACGGAAACGCTCGCGCACTGAGCTCGGCGTGTAGTACAGAAACAGACCGACATCCCGTTCATTTGGAATCCCGCTGTTGAGTGCGTCATTGCGATCGAGCGCCAGTCGGTTCTGACTCGACTGCATGTTCTCGAACCCGAAGGGAACCTTGGAAAGCCCTGCCCGGATGCGCCATTCTTTATCTTTTGTCAGAAACAGATCGGTGTAGAAATCGCGCAGCGATGCCACTTGCTCCGATCCTCCGACTGCGCCGGCAAACTCCGGTTGAATATAGACAAACACCCTATCATGGGGTTGACCGCTGATCACCAGCCGTGCACGGCGGAGAAAAAAATCGTTGTTGCCTGAGATCGAACGATCGGCCTGATTGCTGCGGAGAAGGTCGTTATCGATCGTATGGTTGTACCGAAGCTGTGCATAGCCGCGAAGGCTGAACTTGTCGTACCACCGCTCACGGACCGACCCCTGGCCGATTCCCCGTCCCTCCTGCGCGGCTTTGGCTTCCCGTTGTTCCTCTTCTGCTTTGATCTGCACCCATTGGTCCACAGTAATTTGCTTATTTTCTAGGAGCACGTCTTCCAGCTTGCCAGCCCATGACCCTGCCGGCTCCATGAGCATAAAAAGAATTCCGACGATCACACCACTCCACACCCAACCGCTGTTCGAATACTTCATTGCACCTCCACTCCCGATATTCGTATCCGACGCACATTAGGAAGCATGCATTACAACGGGGTTACGGTAGGGTCCGGACTGAGTTAACTCGTGCGGGAGCGCGATGGCGCCAGATGACATCGAAGGCGAGGTGAGACTAGGCCAGACAACTAAAGGAATTAGAGGAATTCGGCGACCCGTCCCGCCACCGGCTCTCGCGAGCCGGACAGCGGGACCATGGTGGAAAGAACCCAAACGTGGCTGATCGAAGATTAGGTTAGTCGTTTACCGACCTGGCTCCTCGCAGCTTGCCTGGCTTACGCGACCATCCGATGAAACGAGCGCCGGGCAATTCCGATCAGCCCGATCAGGCCCGTGCCGAACAGCACCACGCCTGCCGGCAACGGAACCGGATTCGCACCAAGCCCGATCGTGAACAAACCGCCTGGAGCTAACGTCGCCCGACCCACCTGGGTAAACACGCTCGTGAGGACATCGCCCTTTAAGATATTCAGGTTCTCACCAGGCGCGCCAAACATCCCCACCGGCCAGGTCCCGGAGAAGTTGCTGTCTCCGCTCGGATCCAAATTCGATGAAAATGACTGCGGATCCGCCTTGGCGACGGTATCCCCGGTGAACCCGCCCTGGCCCGCCTGATTGAGAGAGAATCCAAACTGAATGGTGACTCCCAATAGACCTGCATTGATCTGGGCAGGGTCCACTTTAGTGCCCGCCCAAATCGCGAGGTTGTTCGAATCGAGCGCATCATGCCCATAGACTGCGTACCGGACCGGATTGATCCCGACGCCGGCGGCTTGCAATCCTGCCGACACGTCCACGCTGGTCGGCTGCGAACCAGGCGCGAGGAGGGTGCTTGCCTTCCCGAGGTTGTACAGCGCTTCGGTTTCATTTCCGTAAATCGCCAGGACCAGGTCGCCGTCGGTGAAGGTGAATGCCTGGGCCGTTCCGGTCAGACCGGCGACTGCTGTGACCACAGTTAAGGCTGCCGCTACCATGATGTGTTTGATGCCTCGCAGTGTCATATCCGTTCCTCCTTGAATGGATGAAGTGGTGAT
>CABVRS010000003.1:0-48763 GCA_902500745.1 uncultured Nitrospira sp. | reverse complement strand
GTTTGATGCCTCGCAGTGTCATATCCGTTCCTCCTTGAATGGATGAAGTGGTGATTTGAGTGCTGTCAATGTCACGCTTCTGACCTGTATGCCCTACCATTCCTGCATGTGAATGGACTATCTCCTCGTCACATGTCGCTTGCATACAATCTGTTTCGTCGATTCATGCGGCGCCCTTTTCTGGTCCCGTTTCGTATGCCGGTAACCTCAAGGGCTCCACATAGACGCCGGTGGAATACGAAGCTGAAGATGCCGTAGACGCGGGTTCGCCCCTCAGTCGAGTGATGATGACTTCAGCTTCGCGGATGGCCTTGTGGTTAAGGGTATAGTAGACCGATCGCCCTTCTGGACGATCAATCACCAAGCCGGCGTCTTTTAGTACACGGAGATGAAAGGATAATCGTGATTGGCCGGTGTGGAACGTCTGCGTGAGCGCGCAGACACATTGCTCACCATCCCGAAGCCGTTCAAGAATCCGCACTCGCGTCTCGTCCGACAAGGCGCGAAAGAATCGCACGCTTTTTGTTTTCTTTTTCGATTTGGTAGGTATCATTCGTGATTCGTCCATCAAGACCTCCACCAGATTGCGTCTGATTGAGACAACTACACAGCAGCTGAAAAACTGCTCCGTCTCTGCCACCAGGTCCAGGAGCCGAGTCCAAACAGGCCCGTTGCATAGAGGACCAGGCTGGCCGGAATCGCGACCGGATGCGTACCAACCTCGGCAATACCCTTCAGAAAGAAGGTGGCCAGCCCCTCATGCTTACCGCTGTCGAACATATGGTCCCAAGACACGGTAAACGCCCGTGTCTCCGGATCGTACTGGCCGGTCGCCAACTCCCCAATATTCCACGTTTTGTGGAAATCGCCCCGACTGACGCCGAAGAACAGGGAGGATAAGTCGATCGAAATGGAGGAGCCGGAAATCGTGGCTGATGGAGCTGCCGCGCCGGTAAACCCCGACGTGAAGAGTGAATAGGTTTCACAGGCCTTATCGATCGACGGGAGAAGTTCCCCGATGGCTTGAAACTGGCCCAGCTTCAGCGTGCCCTCTTGACCGAGTAGACGATCCATCATCTGGCTCTGCTTGCCGTCGTAATTAACTGCCCCTCCCGTCAACTCCAGTTGCGCCATCGTTGCGGCGTGCACCGGCTCAGCCACCGACGATGCGATGCCGATCAAGCCGATCGCCCAGAACAAGACGAATCGCTTCATGGTATTCCTCCCTTCGTTAAACAGAGTCATTTCTGTACTCCTTGTTAGTAGGTGTCATGATCTGACTGACTGCAGCTCAGACTGTGTCTCGCCCCCATCACCTCCCCTCAAGCCTGCCACCGGTCAGGACGAGCTACGGTACCGCTGCAAACTGACTGCCCGCTTTCTCGCAAGGCTCTATTAGTAGAAGGCCTTGTGGTCCGCTCCGATACATCCGGACTTCACTCTCACGAGCTGCCCGTTCACAAGGGAGCGTCGCCCTAATTGCGACCTACTACAAACTATTAGTTCATGAGAACACCTTATCCTGGTATGGCGAGTTGTACCGGAGGTTAGAGCTGGAAGTGTTAAGAAAGGCTTGTTGTTGTATTAAATTACAATTAACATTTCTTGATTATATCAAGACCCATTGATCTGAGTGGCAGGTGTCGGCCTCAAGAGATCTGCTTGATGGCAGCTCTTGTCTGAAGCCATACACTCGTAGATTGAGCTGCCCTCCGTCGCCTCCCGAACACTGTATTACGAGTGATCTTTCATCTGGCGTTTCTCTCTACCTCTAGCTGCGTCAGCATCACCGCCTGGACCGGCGCAGCAAGCGACAACCCGGCACCGAATACCTTCATCGCAATGAACAGACTCAAGCACTTCATCGTACGGATCTTATCTTGGGAGCTGTGCAGTGAAGACTCAATCTCGTGCCGAATGCGAACGTCACTTCGCTTCATGTAACCGTTTCTTATTCCAGCGAACCGTTTATACAAGCTGTAGAGAACAACACTGTAAGATTTGGGTTTGGGATGTGTTAACTCTGGATTAAGATACGGTCATGATGTGATTACTTGCGGGGATCTACTTGAGGTAGCCCAAGGATAGAGTCATGAGCTAATGGCCACAACTGGAGAAATCCCCAGGCGCATGTGAATCCGGACTCGGAGGAATTGATGTGAAGACGGTTACTGGAGGTGAGTCGGGCCGATATCAGCGCGGGCCGGCGGGAGCCGGTTTGAATTCCTCCGCGAGGAACGCGCGGAGGCGATTTGCGATCTCATCACGCACGCGGCGAAACTCGTCCAGCCGCCTCTCCGGCGAAGCCGCGGCCGGATCATCGAACGACCAATGCAGGACAATGTGAGACCCTGGAAAGACCGGGCAGCTCTCCTTCGCCCGGCTACATACCGTAATGACATAGTCAAAGGACCGACCCTGAAATTCGGTAACGGCTTTCGACTTCCGATCGCGGATATCCACTCCCAGTTCGTCCATGACCGCCACGCTCATGGGATGAAGCCCGACGGGATGGGTTCCGGCACTTTCGGCCTGAAAGTCACGACCACCAATGAGTGAGAGTAAGGCTTCAGCCATCTGACTCCTGGCTGAATTCCCGGTGCAGAGAAACAGGATACGATGAGGCATCGTGGCATCCTTTGCGATCAAGAAACGCTCGGCCGAAAGGTAGGATCGGTTTCAAACCAATCTCGGGTTCGGTTGCAGACCGTGCAGATGGACAACATAACTGGGACTTCCACCAAGACCCCCACAACGGTCGCAAGCGCAGCACCCGATTCGGCTCCAAACAGGGCAATCGCCGTCGCGACCGCCAATTCAAAAAAATTGCTCGCGCCGATGAGCGCTCCCGGAGCGGCGACCGCGTGCGGCACCCTGACCCGATGCATGAGCCAGTAGGCCAGGGAAGCATTGAAATAGACCTGAAGAAGTATGGGTATCGCGATCAAGGCGACATGCCAGGGTTTGCTGACGATATTCTCTGCTTGAAACGCAAAGATCAGCACAAGGGTGAGCAGCAACGCGGTGATCGTCACCGACGCAAAGCGCGGCAGGCAGGTCTGCTCAAACCACGTCGTTCCATAACGCTGCACCAACCACATGCGGAGCGCCATCCCCAGGAACAACGGAATGACGATGAAGGCCAGCACCGAATACCAGAGCACGGCATAGGGCACGAGGAGAGACGATGTACCGGTGACCAATAAGCCGATGATCGGCGCAAAGAGAACCAGCATCAGCAGGTCGTTGACCGTCACCTGCACAAGCGTGTAGGCCGGATCGCCGTCGGTGAGATAGCTCCAGACGAAAACCATTGCCGTACAGGGCGCCGCCGCCAGAATGATGCATCCGGCGATATATTGCTCAGCCTCCACAGGCGAGAGCCAGATGGAAAAGACATGCTGAAAAAAGACCCAGGCGAAAAAGGCCATCGAGAAGGGCTTCACAACCCAGTTGACAAACAACGTGACGAGCAAGCCGCGTGGGCGCTGACCGACCTTCCGTAGGGAGCTTACGTCGACCCTCATCATCATTGGAATGATCATGATCCAGATCAGCACGGCAATCGGCAGGTTGATGTGGCTCCCCGCTCCAAATTCTATCTCCCGGAGAAAGCCGACCGCGGCGGGCCATGCGAGGCCAAGTAAGACGCCGGCAAGCATGCAGAGCAGCACCCAGAGACTCAGATAGCGTTCAAAGACATTCAGTCGTTTCGCTTGCGGGGCGAATGGAAGAGAGAGTGCGGCATCCATGGCATCATCTCCTTGAGTATCAATAATTGTTGATGCGTAAGAGCAAAAAAGTCAACACCGCGTGGCGGATACACCCGCCGCTGGGTTGGTATCGCGATTGAGATCAAACACGACACCCTTTAATTCTTCCAGTCCTTCTTTGTTCACGGAATAATATTTCCAGCGACCTTCCCGACGATCATGCACCAGGTCCGCGTCTTTCAGGACCTTGAGATGAAAGGATAAGCGGGATTGGGCCGCCTGCAGCACGTCCGTCAGTTCACACACACACTTCTCGCCGTCTTTGAGCTGTTTCATCAACTCCAAACGAGTCGCATCGGACAACGCATGGAAGAGCAATGCGGCCTTCTGGTGTGATCCGTCCATCACGCACTAATACCACGCTGTGTACATCAATGTTTATTGATCAGTCAAGAGAGGCCATCACCATGACAATCTCTATTCATTTTCAGCAGAATTCAAGATCGCGTGAACTCGACTATCGCGTCTCGTTCTACACGACAGAGCCACGGTCTAGCCTTGAAATCTGATGGCAGATCATGAGGCTCTCACGAAATCTACTCGCCGGCCGGGACAGGCATTTCATGCCTATCCCGGCCTTGAATCCCATAGCGACGTGAGACTCTCAAGAATAGGGATGGTGGGAAAGCTCCAGAAGGGCGAGCCATGCTCAGTCCCGCTTGTTTCGCTCGTGAGCGAATGAGCTCCACCACCCCATGAAAAGGCTATGCTGCGAGGCGCTTCCGCGCCAACGCAAGACCTGATAACCCGCTCAAGAACAGGGGCGCGGCGCCAGGCAAAGGTACGGCCGCGAGTTGCGCCGCCCCATTCAGCGTAAAGCGTAGAGCTAGGCTGCTGGGACTACCCCAGGTACTGGGCAAGCCTGTGACCCCAGTCAATGCATGGGTCCAGGTCAGTCCGGTGAACGCATTCGTTGTCTCGTTGAACGTTCCGGTCGCATTGCCACCGATGTTCATCATCAACCCGGATGCAGAAATGAACGGTCCCGTCAGTTTTGCCCCCAACGCGGTCAGATCGGCCGTAATGGTCGATCCGATCGTGCTGCTGGATGGCGCAGGATTGGGGCCGCTGGTGAACAATGAAAAGGTATACGGTCCGAGCGCAACAGGGGGGATAATATTAGGCAAGGGCTGATACTGGCCCATGACAATTTGCCCGTTCGTGGTGAAGTTGCTAGACAGAAGCGGGTTGCCGTTTTTGAGCAACGCCACCGACCCATTCGTGAAATCCAATTCCGTAACCGTCATCGCTTGTGACTGCGCTGGAAGCACCAAGAGTGCCGACAGCATCAGAAGCGCGACTATTAAGTTGTGGTAGCCGAAAGCTAAGACACGCTTCGTCATTGTATCTTTTCCTCTTTGGTCAGGCCATGCACATCATGCATGACCTGACCATTGCACGGTATTATGCTTTTCTTACCGGCACTGTGGGTTGGCGCCAGCTTTCCAGAGGATCGGACCGCGATCAGAGTTTTTGAAGACCTCCATCTCTTCATCAGATGCCCAGAAGGCTCCGGTCGGTATGACAGAGATGGTCGCAGCAAGCCCCGCATTGGTGATGAAGGCCTGTGCCAGGTTATCGGACGGTGTGCCTGCATCAGCCGGCCGACGGTTCAGCCGCAAGGAGGTCCAATAGGCATACTTCCCACACTTCAGGTCACGCTTCCGATCCGTCAACGTCGGATCGTTGGCCAGGCCGCCGTCGACCGGCACAGTATAGGCCAAGCCCGCGCTGGCTCCGCCAGGATTGAAGCTCACCACTTGATCGGCATCCATGTAACCGATCGATCGGCGGTTCGCCGCCAGACAGGCCAAGACACCGGATGAACTGCTGCTGAAAATGACGCTGCCAGGTAGTGCCACGCCCCACTCCGGCGCATTCAGCATCAACGTCTCATCGAACGCCGCCTTGGTTCCGGACCCGGCGTTGCGAGGACAGAGGGTGATCGGCGAGGTCGCTTCCAAGGTACCAGGTGCGGCATCGGTCACCGTCCCGAACCCTAACTGTCTCCAGTCCGTCACGTTCCGGCTGAAGATGGCCTCAATTTCAAGTCGAGAAAGCCCTTGAATTGGGCCGGCTGGGGCATTGCCGGCGGCATTCAATCTGACCACGCCTTTTCCCGCATAAATGCTGAAGGGCACCACGACCGCCGGTGTGACAGTGAGGGACCCGTCATTCAGGGGAGTGACGGACGTGCCGGTCGGACCGGTCTGATGGAACGAAGAACCGGCCACATCGGACGCCCCCATGTTGACCGGAAGGCTGACCGTGTTTCCATTTCCGCAATTGACCGTATTGTTGTACTGCTTCCCATCGGATGGTCTCGTCGTCAACGTCGGGCCTGTGCAGCCTGCCGTCAACGTGTGGTCTAAGAACAGCATGTTCGACGCTGGGTTGGACAGCGGCGTGAGCAGCTTGTTGACTCCGTCGCTCGACCCGGTGGCTGAATATCGCATGATGGCGGGCGATCCCCCACGGTTGCAGGTCCAGGTGACCTTGTTTCCATCCGCCGACGAAAACCGATTGGGTAGGGGGGCCGCATCGCACAGATTCAATGGAATGTCGGTCATGAAGTTTCGCGCGGCGGACGACCCGCCCATGTTCAGGACAGTCTGGGCATCGGCCGTCGCCGTCCAGCCGGCCAACGCCAGCGCGCCGGCGAGAATCGGCATAAATCGCAGTGATGATCTCATCGTTCATATCTCCTTGGTTAGTGACCCGCAGATGTCGTCATCTACGGGTCGGTATTCGTACAACGTCTCGACTACGACTGAGTTGTTCTTACGCGGCCATCTGCTTGAAGGATCGACGAGCAATCCCGAGCAGTCCGATCAAGCCGGTACCGAAGAGCACCACCCCTGCCGGCAAAGGAACGGTATTACCACCAAGCCCGATGGTGAAGAGACCGCCAGGCCCGAGGGTCGCCACACCCACCTGAGTAAAGAGATTGGTATTGAGATCCGCCTTCAAGATATTGAGGTTGTCTCCGGGGTTTCCAAACATCCCCACCGGCCAGGTGCCGGAGAAGTTGCTGTCGCCAGTCGGATCCAAGTTGGTGGAAAACGACTGCGTATCGGCTTTGGCAATCGTGTCCCCCGTGAACCCTCCCAGGGCAGATTGGCCGATCGAGAAGCCGAACTGATTCGTCAGTCCCAGCTGAGCTGCATTGATGTTGCCTGGGGCGACTCTGGTCCCTGCCCACAGCGCGAGTTCGCTGACAGACTCGTGTCCGTACACTGCGAACCGGACCGGATTGGTCCCGACGCCGGCAGCTTGCAAACCAGCCTGGACATTTAAGCTGGTCGGCTGTGAACCAGGAGCGAGGAGCGTGTTCGCCTTACCGAGATTGAACAACGCCTCGGTGTTGTTCCCATAAATCGCTAGGACCAGGTCGCCGTCGGTGAACGAAAACGCTTGCGCCTGCCCGACCATACCGGCAAATGCCGTGAGCACCGTCAAGGCCGCCGCCAATATCATTCGCTTCGCACTTCGGACCTTCATGCTAAACCTCCTAAGAGTGGATTAGATAAACTCAACTGACTGTGTGCCGGACTCTCTCTACCATCACCCCCTCTCGCGCCTCGCGACCGGAGCCCAAGTCCTGTACGCAGATGTACAGTAGTGTTGTCTCCTGTCCGTGTTACGGCCACCTCACCTCTTCATTTGAGGGTCGTTAACATTCCCTTGACCCTCCACTATCGTAGAATTTGTACTGCTTCCACGTGACACGCGAGGAGTTGTATCGCGAAAAGATTACAAGCGGATCAGGGCGGGTTATCGACGACGTAAACTTTGAATTAAAGTTCGAGAAACAACTGCAGACGCAGAGACTTCGATGCAGGCACGTTCGTCATGGTCTCTCGCCTGACCAGATCGTGCCGAGAGTGCCGCGCTGGCAAACACAACTGCGTAGGGCTCTTTATGTAGGCGGGAAGAACTTGACTACGACGGTGTGGTCCATTCCTTCCGGAGGAGGACGAACGTGCGTTACCTTGGCCAAGGCGTCCACTGCTGATTGGTCAAAGAGGAGGCTCCCCGACGAGTTGATCAACCGATACTGCAACACACGCCCCTGGTCGTCGATGACGAGCTCACACATCACGGCATATTCAAGATCGTCCGGCAATGATGGTGGCTGCTGATACTGGGCTTGAATCATCGCGGTGAGAATGTCGGAATAGCCTGCGAAGGGCTTACGGTTTTTTCCGATCGCGAAGGGATCAGCGTTGACGGCTGGAGGACCCGGAGCGTCCGCCGCCTGGGGCGGCGGCGGCGCTTCGGCCACCGGAGGAGGTGGAGGCGGGGCTTCCTGCGGCTTCGGTTCAGGTTTCGGAGGCTCCGGCTCCGGTTCTGGCTCCGGTTCTTTTTCAGGAGGAGGCGGGGGGTCTTCTTTGCGGAACGCATTGAGTTTGTAGACCTTGATGAGGTTTTGACCCCAGTCGGTTTGCGAGACCCAATACAGCCCGGCGCCGATACCGAGATGGATGACACCGACAATGAGTAGCGTCGTCCCGAGTTTGCTCTTTTTTTTCTCAAACCCCTTATAGCCGGCCATCTCTTAACTCGTGAAGCGCGCCTCGTGAAACGTGGTTCAGGACCTGTGAAGTGTACCTCGTGAGGCGTGAAACGTATCTCATCAGCCCGGTCGGGCAAGCGATACGAGGCACCTGTTTCATGTATCGATAACTCGAAACGTGAAACCTCAAACTCGAAACTCAGAATCCCAATACGAACGACGCTCACGGTCTTTAGGATTCATTGATGGGCTTGGTTGCGATGGCCAGTTCATCGACGGGAATGCGTTGCAGAATGTCCAAGACCGCCACCACATGTTTGTACTCGACGCCGGCATCGCCGCGGAGGACCAGTGGGAGCTTGCCGCCCTTCGCCGCCTTGAGATCACGGATTAGTTTTTCCAACTCGCTGAGCTTCACCCGCTCATCGTCCATATACACGTCGCCGTTCTTCTTCACCGACAAGGTGGGCGTGCTCGTTTCCATATCCGTTTCATGCGGTGTGGATTCCGGCAGTTTGAGTTCGATGCCCTGCACCATCGCAGTCGTCGTGATGATGAAGATCACGAGCAACACCCAGGCCAAGTCGAGCAAGGGGGTAATATTGATGTCGGACACTGCACCGTGGCTCTTTTTGGAGAATCGTCTCATCTCATCGCCTCGTATCTGGTTCTCTCAAGCATGAGTTCCACATTTCAAGTTCTAAGTTTCAAGTTGTTCGGAAACCACAAACTTGAAACCTCAAACATGAAACCCGAAACCGTTGACCGCTGCGCTTCACATATCTTCAGTGGGCTGTCGCCGCGCCGGACGGTTCCGCTTCTTGACGATGTCCGCCTGGACGATAATCTTCAATATCTTCCGCCGCAGCCGATCCGTTCTTTTCGCGGAGATACTCCGTAATGAAGACGGTTTCCAAATGGGCCGCGAAATTATCAAGTTCCATCGTGAGCGTTTTCGTCTTCGTCACCAAAAAGTTGTAACAAAAGAGCGAGGGGATCGCGACCATGAGTCCCGCCACCGTCGCGATGAGCGCCGACGCGACGCCGGGCGCCATGGTCGTCAGGGTCGCCTGCTGCGCCCTGCCGATGCCGGAGAAGGTGTCCATTACACCCCACACCGTGCCAAGCAACCCGATAAAAGGCCCGCCGCTGATAGCCGTCGCCAGAACGATCATGCCCGATTCCAAGGCCACGGCGGATTCCCCCAATACCCGTTCCAGCGCAATCCGCACCGCGCTCATGCCGTGATTCGGGATCTTGTCGGTCTCGTACTTGTCTTGCTGCGTCTTCAGCTCTTCACACCCGCCGTAGTACAAGTCGTACATGGGCGAGCCCTGAAGCTGCGTGACGCGGCCCTTGTTGAAAATGACCAGTGGATGCTTGGCTTTCGAGTAGTATTCCAAGAACGCGCCGTTCCGCTTCTTGGCCTTCGCAAGTTGTCGGAACTTGTTGATGATGACGGTCCAACTGACCAGCGAGAAGACGAGCAACACCGAAATGGTGATTTTCCCTTCAAGCGTGGCATGGCTCAACGCGAATGCTACGCCTCCCGAACTCATGTCCATAATGAGACTCCCTTTCCGGTTAGTTGACGGACTGCGCCTTCGGTTTGACGTCCACCTGAATCACCACGCCGCGTTTGACCCTCATCGCTTTCGCAAGCTTTGATTCCTCTTCCTTCTTCGATCCGGTACTCGATGCCACGCGATCAGAGCCGGCCTGTCGCTGAGATGACTCAGCTGCGGTTTCCTGCGTGGTATCCGCGTTCTTGACCGACGAACTGGTGGAGGCCGCTGTGGACGACGCAGCGGCAGCAGACCCCCCTCCGCTCAGAGGCGGGGGAGGCGGCGCGACACCGGGTGGAGGAGCCCCGCCGACGAAGCTCGGTTGGCCAACCACCGCCGCATTGGGTGGAAGCAGGACGCGACCCGTGATGGATCCTCCCCGAAAGTCGAGCACGCCGTTTAAGTTGACATTGCGGCCTTGAATCCCCGCCTCGGGAATGATGATTCGCCCTGATCCATCAGCCGGGACGGTGTCCCGGGCCACAGCCCGTACGCCAGTCTCCGCGGTCAGAGCAATATCTGCTAACTTCAACGTATCGATGTAGGGATTCAGCACTTGTTCCTCAAAGAGTTTCAACCGTTCGGTTCGCAACTGGTTTGCCTTGGCTTCCAGTGCCGATACGTCTCGACCGAAGGTCTTTTCCCGTGCCGCTTGGGCAAGCAACGCGTTAATCTCAGGGTCGTTGAACGTCGGGAAATTCAGCGGCTTAGGATCGTCCGGATGAAACGTAAAAATGCCACTGCCCGGCACTTCGAAGGCTCTTGTAATCTCATTGCCGTCGATATCCACTTCGCCGGTAGGCGCTTGAAAAAAAACTCGGTCGCCCCGTCCGCCGCTGCCGGCATTGATATTCCCGTTCGTGGTTGTGATACGAATATCGCCTCCCCCGAAGGTAGCGATCCGCGACTTGTTCACATCGACATCGCCCTTCGCTCGTATGAGGACGGCAGCGGGATCTTTACTGACTGCGATAGCGATCGTCCCATCGGCATTGACCACGGCTTCGCGCGTGCGCTGTCCGACCGATCCGCCGTTTATCACTTGCATACCGGTGGTCCCTCCCGAGACGGCTTGTGACCTCGGATCGTTACTGCCGATGTTCACACGTCCTCCCACGGCAGGCAGATTGAGCCCCTCACGGGCTGAATCGGGCAGCTCCAATGGATACAGAGACGAGTTGTCATAGCCCACGATCGTGGGCTTGCTCCCGTTGTACCCATGGATGGAGATCCCGGATCCGCCGCTGCTGACGATTGCGGACGTGACCATCTCCATATTATTGCCGACCGCGATGTCCACAAGACCCCGACGATCACTCGGCCGATCCGGGAAACGGAGAGAAAATATTCCCCTGCCTCTCCCCAAATCCAAGTTGTTGGTGGCAATGATTCGCCCTGTCCCAGGCCCATAAAACGTCAGCCCTCCGTCGGTTCCTTCGATCCTATCCAACCGGATGTCTTTGGCCTTGATCGTGGCGGCGACGTTTGGCTCGCTGACCAGCACCTGCACATCGCGGAAGACGACGTTGACCAGGTCCGTGACCGCGACTGACTCCCTGCCGTTCCAGGGCCTGATCTCGACTTGCTGCGTCTGCGGATTGGTGGCTCGGATCAGCACCACATCGCCGGACTTGATCGCCCGAGGTTGATTTGTCGTCGGGTCGAGCAGAAGCGGCACGCGCTCGGTGACGATGACCGGACGCGCGCCTAACTCAGGAAGAGCAATTTTCGCATCAATTCGGTCGATCTGATTACCGGCTTCGATGGTGACTGCTTTCTTATACGGACGGCTGATCAAATCAAAGGCGAGTTTGCTGATGTCCCCGCTCTCGGCCTTGAAACTAACCGGCATAGGGGGCGCCGTACTGGCCGGCGCAAGTGGGACCGCTGGATTGTTGGGCGCCGCCTTGGACCAGAGCACCATGTCACTGTACAACTGATTCCCGACGAGGCTCGTGGGTCCCACTTCCAACAACCGTACTCTGGGGGGACTCACGTCTGCGTCAATCTTGGCAAACTCGGGGAACGCTTCATCGCCGGGTCGCGTGTTTCGGATATCAGCTGGAAGTGAATTCCTATTGGCCCAGTAGGGCAAGAGCTCGGGATGCTGCGCAATGGTTGTCCGATCAACCGCTTGCCAGCGTCCTCCCGGTAGGCCGGGGAAACCGATATAGAGCCATTCAAAATTTGAATTATTTTGTCGAATGGTGTCCGGCACCCCCTGGATGTCGCTTTTCGCGAAGAGTTTCACCGAGCCGGTTGATGAAGGCAGAAACGTCAGATCTGACCTGATTTGAATCGACCCCTTTTCAGCTCGCGCTTCGAACGAGGAGGGCAGCCACCCACGAAGAGTTCCCAAGTCAGAATTCGGCTCTGAACCGTCGTTGGCCCTTCGGGTGTTGAGGATGATGTTTCCCTCTCGAGATATGAGTGTGACCTTATTGTTCTCCAACCCAGGGGCAAACGTCTCAGGTCGTTGATTGAGTTGCGCATCCAGTCCTCCAACCAGGCCGGCATCTTGGACTCGGCGCAGGTACAGATTGCCGCCGGATGACACAGTAAGCTCACCGCCAGAGAGGGCAAAGTCAGCGTACTTTAATGTTGATTCCGTTACGGTCGGATTGTTGGGGTTCTGTGCCCGTTGCTGGGCGGTTGTTAACGGAACTCCGTTGGGGCCGAGCGGAAGATTGGTTTCCCCGATCTTGCCCCCCACTGTGACGGTATGTTGCGGTCTGACCGTCGGATCGCTGTTCCAGAGGACGAAGCCTGGTCCTCGGGCCACGCCGCTCACAAACCCACCGAGGAAGTCTCCACCGACATCCAGATTGAGCCGTCCCGGACCATCGATATTGATCCCTTGGACACTAAAGAACCCCAGCGGGCCATTGGTTGGATCGATGCCGGTGCTTGCCATCAAGTCCTTGCCGGTCTTGATGGAAATGCCGCCACCACCCTGGACGCGAATCGTCGACAGCACACCAGACTGAGGATCGCTGAGATTCAAGCTACCGGTCTTGGCTTGAAGACTGACGCTGCCTCCATGCGCGGTCTGTAACGTGGTCCCGGCGAAGCCGGTCAGCGAGATATCGCGTTCCGCCACCCCGACGATGTCCCATTTGGCGGGAGTCCCCAACGGATTGTTCCACAGGAGTGCGTCGCTGAAGATGAGATCCTGTCCCGCATCGAACCGGATGGTGCCGCCTGTGGCGGGAGGCTTGACATTAGTCAGGTCAAATATCCCGGTGATTCTCAGATCATACCCAGCCAACAAGCCTCCCCCTGCATCTCTCGGTGTCGATACACGAATGTCGGTGAAATCCGTCACGGCGAGAGTCGTCAGATCGAACTCCGTTACCGGATCCAACAGCAAACGCCCGCCACGATAACCGGTCGATGCCGAACCAATAAACCGCCCGCCGAGTTTCACGCTGCTCCCGCTCAATTCGGTGAATCCCGCATGTCCACCGGTTGCACCGCCCGAGACGTCGATTGTCGCCCCCTTTTCGAAAACTGCAGACCCCTTTGATGTGTCCGCGATCGCTAGGACAGTGCCACCATTTGAGTTTCCCTCATTTCCGCCCTTCGCAGAGGTGTGGCTTCCCGCTTTCAACGTCAACTGGTGGCTTGCGAAGAGTTCGATCTTACCGTTCTTCTCGCGGACGCTATTGGCCTGAATGCGCCCGCCTTGATTGACGACGCGCCCACCCAGGGTGACATGCCCCCCGTCCGCAACGAGATCTTTTAGATTGGTGACCTGACCCGTCGGTGCCGACAGCTCCGTCAGAAACCCTCGACCGTCTGGGCGGCTGGCGAGATAGGCTTTAGTCCCCGCGGCCAACACGATGTTGCCGCCAGGGGCGGTAATGATGCCGTTGTTTTCAACATTGGTCGCCAGCAAATAGACTCCATCATGAATGCCCCGTATGAGCCCCAGATTCTTCACGGCTCCTTCGATGCCCGCGCCCTCAAAGAGATAGTGGCCGGCCAGAAAATTTGCGTTGGTCATGTTGAGCGAGGATGCGATGAGTCCTCCGACATTCACCTGTGCGTTGGGACCGAAGAAGACGCCGTTGGGGTTCACCAACATGACGGTTCCGTTCGCTCGCAACGAGCCGAAGATCTGGCTCGGGTTATGATCGTAGATACGATTGAGTGCGATCGCCGAGGCGTTCGGCTGGATGAATTGTGTGACTTCGTTCGGCGCGATGTTGAACGATTGCCAGTTGAGAATCGCTCGCTGCGATGCCTGATTGATGGTGACCTGGGATGTGCCGAGGCCTGAGACCGTAGCGTTGCCGCCGACCACCGCCGGACCGGTCGGATTGGCGAACGTGAGCGGTGCACACAGCCAGGGAACGACCTGACACATGACAAGTGATGCCGCGAGCAGTCGTTTGCCGAGCCGAATTCGCATACTCCGCCTCCTTAAAATGCGAGGCCCACGGAAAAATGCACGAAATTATCGCCGCGTTTAGTGTTCAAGGTTTCGCGCAGTGCCCATCCGCTGTCGAGGATGAGCTGGCCGATATCTTTCGAAAACTTCACCCGGATGCCGAACCCGGCGCCTTCAAGGCGAAACCGTGACGTCTGACCTGTCGGTGCCTGGGCAACCCAGATGTGTGCCGCATCGTAAAACGTCGCAAACCTGAGTCTGAGGGTATAGTCGGAGCTTCGCCGCCGCTGCCAAATCCGATCGATCGGCACCTTCAATACCTCCGGTGTAGTCAATTCCACTCGGGCTCGTATTGCATGGTCGCCGATGGCCTCGAACTGAAGATAGCCGCGGACGGTATCGAACCCTCCGGTAAAGAACTGTTCGGCTGGAATCAATGGTTCACTGGCCCATTGACCATTGGCCATGAGATCCAGCGTGAAATCTGCGGGCAACGGCTGTGATCGACCTACCCCTCCCTGAAGTACCGCGAATGTCCCCGTCGAGCCGGCACGGTTCCCCGGCTTCCCGAATGGATCGTTCGGATCGCCGGAGAAATCCTCCTTGCGTCCACCTGGAATCATTCCAGCCACATAACCCTTGACGGTGAACGAGGCTTTCGTGAGTCCAAACCGATCAGGATACAATCCCAAGTATCCAAGTGAGAGGGGCATGTATTGCACGGGGCTCAAGACCACCGCCGACCCGCCGCCTGGAAAGGTAGCCGATGTTTTCTCTAATCGTTTGTAGTCCAGGCCGATTTGCAGTTGATGGGTCGAGGGTCCGCCAGGAAAGATCGGGAAAATGTACCGCATACCCGCGATCGTGGCATTCCCGGCGATTGCGACATCCCCTCCTCCACCGACCGAAATCGCCCCTCCCGCCAAAACGGAATTGCTTTCCGACTTGGACGCGTACACGGTCAACAGATGATTGGGCCAGATCACCGGGTAGACGAAACTCGCGCCATAGTTCTGGATGGCACCCCAATCCGTCGGTGTTTGAACGGTATTGAGCGTAAGGATTTCGTCGTTGCCGAAGACATTTGTATGTTGAACCTCCGCAATTAATCGGTTTGAGGGCGTGGTAATCGGCCCACGATTGTCGGCCTCCAGTTTCCCATGCACCGGTAGCCGATCCTTGACCTTCAATTCCAAATCGACGGTGCCCGGCACAGAGCCGGGCTTGAGGAGCGGCGTGACGCTCAGATCAGGATTACCGTTGACGGCGGCCAATTCTTTCACAAACGTAGGTTCGTAGATCAGGACGCCCGGAGAAAGTGACGGCAGCTTTCTCCTGATGCTTCCCCAACTATAGTGCTCATTTCCCGTTACAGAGATCGAATACAAACGCCCTTCGACGACTTGAAGCCGCACAAGCCCGTTTTCGATCGTCTGTTCAGGAAGATTGACCAACACAGTGGGATACCCGGCTTTATGGTAAAGTTTTTCAACTTCGGCGCGTGCCTCTTCAGTATCTTTCAGTCGGCGATCAGCACCCTTATAGGATTCGAGCACCCGATCGATCTTGCTCTCCTCGAGAATCGTGTTCCCTTCAACCACAAACGTCGTGATTTCGAATCGCACTTCCTGCGGCTCGCCCGCCGGTGTCCTGCCAGCGGATGTGTCATCCCCCCCTTGCGCGCGTACGTGAGTGTTCTCGATCCCAGCGGATAGGGAGTACAGGCTCAGCATTGTTGCAACAACTCGAAGGAACCGGCTCGCTTGTCTCATGCGGCATCGCTTTTGGTGAATCGCGAGCCGAGGGCGTCGCCCTGACTGAGTCCATTACACATCGCGCTTGGAAGGCCGTTCCATCTTGTGGTCATGGTGTAAACAAGAAGTGTCTGAAAGATGTTACGGCATTGTTATCACGGCATTGGCCGGTTGTTAATTTATGACTGACGCCTGTCTCCCCCCTTGTGAGTGAACCGATCCGTGACTAGGATGCTTTCCGCATTACACGGACAACACAGAGGTCTCACGCATGCCACGTTCACCGATCGTGCAACGGATCATCGGAGGCAGCTACCTGGTAGTAGCGGCGCTCATCATTGCCCACGCGACGAATGCGTTTGTCGCGGACGCACTGGATGCATTTCCCGAGTTGCTCACCGAGCCCTCGCTCACTCTGGAGACGGTCGACGCATCCGTCTCACCCACCTCGCGTGAGAGGGTCGAGGATATCCTACAAAGCGGATTATTCGAGCTGCCGCCCACGTTCCGGTTGAACAAAAATGGAGAGCTTGTCGCTCCTCCGGCACCTCCTCCCCCTCCGATCGAGGCCGCTCGCAAAGTGGCCTTGCTCGGGAGCGTGTTTGGAAGAGATGGAGGACTCTTTGCCGTCTTTGAAGACGTATCGTCGAAAGAACAACAGTTGTACCGTTTGGGTACAGACGTTCCGAATGTCGGCACATTGGCGGCTATCGAAAAGGAACGCGTGCTCTTTCGTAAAGGCCCTTCCGAGGAATGGCTTGCCCTAGCCGCCACGCAACAGCTGCAGGAAGCCACTCAAGCCTCCGCCTCTCCTCAGCCGGTGCAATCGCAAAAGGTGCCGGCACGCCGAGTATTGGACCGTCGCGAGGTGACCGACGCCCTCAACAATCCGACTCGCCTCATGACCCAAGCACAGGCGGTCCCATACCTGACCGATGGCAAGCTGGACGGATTTCGTCTCTACAACGTCCTCCCATCCGGATTCTTTGACAAGATCGGCCTACAGACGAGCGACATCGTGCAACGCATCAACGGGGTAGAGCTGCTGGATCCCGGCATGTTCCTCTCGCTGATGCAGCAATTGCGACATGAGCGAACGGTGCGTGTGGACCTGGTGCGGAACACGCAACGTCAGACCCTCACCTACGAGATACGATGACGATTCCCCTCACACTCCCTTCTTGAATTAACAGGGACTTAATCTGATGGTAATGGGCGCGTCATGGCCTGCGGACTATTGTGCCACCCTGTTTTTCAGCGGGAGGGTTGAATGAAGTCCTGGTGTGTTCAAGTCCGTTCCATGTACTCCTTCGTCACAAGCGCTCTCGTATTGATGTTATTGATCGGCGCTTTTCCTCAGGCCGCCTCAAGTGAATGGTATGGAGCTGGCTACGGTGGCGCCAGCGTTCCCTTCACGTTGAATACTGTACAACTCAATCAACTCGGCGAGACGCTGGACACGCAGTTCTTTTCTGGCGGGCAATCGATCCCAAGGACCGGGACCTACGAGCAGAGCCTGCATGCTTCTGACCTGAGGCTGAAAAACTCAGCGATCTTTGGAGGAAGAGTCGGTTATTTTTTTTCTGATCAGGGCTTCAAGTGGTTGGGGGTTGAATTCGAAGCGTTCACGACTACCCCGACAATTAAAAACCAAACCGTGCGCACCGTTCACGACATCACTTTCAACCCGTTCAATCCAGATGGATTTCAGCCACCGCCAGCTCCTCCGCCTAACTGTCAACTAGGAGTGACCTGTCAGATTCAGCAGTCGATCCCCGGCACGGTGAACATCTCGGAATCTTCTATGCGTCTCATCACGTTCGCATTTAACGTGGTGGTTCGCTATCCCGGAAAGATGTTCCAGCCATATGCGGGTGTGGGCGGCGGAGCATTCTATTTCAGCAGTTCCGGAGCTATCCGCGGGCATCAAGTGGTCCCTGGACTCAACGCGTTTGGCGGGATGAAGATTCTGGTCTTGGAGGATTGGGGAGTCTTTGTCGAAGGAAAGTTCAACCGCGCGACGATCACGAGCTTCGACAGCGCCTTTGGGCTAAGCGGGGAATACAATGCGTTTAACGTGGTGGCCGGACTCTCCTATCACTACTGATCCTGAACAGATCGAGATCCCGACCGCCCGATCGTGCGATTGGAGCATAGGACAAACTGGGGGAAACTGAATAATGTCAGCTCAAATCACTGATTCTATGGTGCGCCCGGCAGGAATTGAACCTGCGACCTACGGGTTCGAAGCCCGGCGCTCTATCCAACTGAGCTACGGGCGCAACGATGTACATGAATCATGTTAGGGGAAGCCTTGTCAAGGCTACGAAGCTCGTCCAGAAAGTCTACAGCCGAGCTAGAATTTCATCAGCAACTTGCCTGAGCGATTTCCCTTCCGTCTCAATGACATGGTCAGCGGCGGTCTGATACTTCGGTAGGCGTTCGCGTAGAACATCGTGAATCTCATCGATGAACGACTTGACTCCGGTTAGGGAAGGACGCTGTGTCCCGCCACCGATGCGCCTAGCAATCGTTTCGACTGAGGCTGTCAGCCAAAAGAGTGCCCCTAGTTGCTTCAATACCGTGACATTCTGTGGTCTGAGAATGATTCCTCCCCCGGTATCGATGACAAGTCCCTGCCTTCCGACTAATTGCTGACAGACCTGGGATTCGAGATCACGGAAATGCTCCCAGCCCTGATGCTCAACAATTTCTGGGATCGTTTGCCCTGCGAGTTTTACGACTTCTACGTCCGTGGATAAGAGCATTCGGTCGAGGCGAGAGGCCAGAATCTTACCGACCGTACTCTTACCCGTCCCGCGATACCCAATCAGCACGATATTCATCGGAAATGAGATTCCAGCACTCTGCGCATGATATCAACCGGTGCCGTTTGGTTGGTCCAGAGTTCAAATTGAGTGACGGCTTGATTGAGAAACATCTCCAACCCTGGAATGGTTTGACATCCCACATGTTTGGCGTCCTTCAGCAATTGAGTCTCGCGCGGGTTATAGACAATGTCCATCACTGTGAGATCGGCATGAAGCAGCATCGCAGGAACACAGCTAGCGTCGGCGTTCGGAGACATCCCGACAGGTGTGCAATGAATCAGCACGCGCGCGTCGGGCAGAACATGGCGCAGTGAGGACTCATCAAGATGAAAATCCTCGACCGTCGAACCTGTCTGGCGACGAAGATCCTCACCTAATGTCGTTCGTTCACGATCATCAATTCCTAATACTGTCAGCTTCGCCAAACATGACTCAGCCATGAGTGCACATGCGATCGCGCGTGCTGCCCCGCCAGTTCCCAAGAGCACAAGGCGTTGACCGGCAAGGTTCACCCCACGCTCTCTCAACGCGCGTAATGCGCCGGTCGCGTCCGTGTTGTACCCTGTGAGCGCATGCTTCTCGCAAACAATGGTGTTGATCGCCCCGATTCGTTGGGCCGTTTCCTCCACATGGTCAAGAAACGGTATAGCGGCTACTTTGTGCGGTATGGTGACACTCGCTCCACGGAAGTTTCCGAGCGCACGGAGCCCCTTCAGCGCTTCACCGATCGCTTCTACCTGCCACGCCAAATAGACATAATTAAGCCCCAATTCACGGAATGCGGCGTTATGAATGGCGGGTGAAAGAGAATGTCCGACCGGATTTCCTATCACCCCGCAAAATTTCGTCTGCGTGTCGATATGCATTGTGTTATGCAGGCTACTCGATCGATCAGATTCAGCCGCTATCCCTTGTGGACAGTCATGCCTCCATCGATGGGGAACGTCGCCCCGGTGACCCAGGCCGCTTCATCCGACGCGAGATAAAGAATCATATTCGCCACCTCTTCCGGTTTCCCAGGACGGCGGATCGCGTATTGCGCGAGAATAGACTGGAGCATGTCTGGATTTGCCATCAGAGAAGCCGCCATGGGTGTATCGATAAGGCCGGGATTCACGACATTGCACCGAATCCCATCTTGTGCATATTCGACCGCCACCGCCCGGGTGAAGGCATCCAGAGCTCCCTTAGATGCTGTGTACGCTGCCAAACCAGAGAGACCCACCAGACTGGCGATGGAGGAAACATTGATAATTGAGCCTCGCCCCTGCTTCAGCATCTGGGGAATCACCGCTCGCGTCATCCGGAATACCCCGGTGACGTTGACGTCAAATACGTTCGCCCAGGTGGTATCATCTGTTTCATGGAGACGCTTTCCGAAGGCACCAATCCCAGCATTATTGACAAGGACATCAATTTTTCCAAAACTATCGAGTGTGCGACGGATCACGTCCTGCACATGCGTGTCATCCGTCACGGAGCCAGCAACGCCAAGGACGGTCCCCTTGTGAAGTCGGATCACATTGACGACATGATCCAATTCCTGTTGCCGACGCCCGGTAATCACCACCGACGCACCTTCATCGGCAAAACGCTTTGCGATCGCCTCACCAATCCCCGCATTTCCCCCTGTCACTACTGTCACTTTGCCTTCTAATCTCTTCATGACTGCTGTTCCTCTTCTCCTTGCTCACTCTTGCTATCAGTTCCATTATCGAGACCCTCTGACCCCGGCATTGGGCCAAGCACCCCTGGCTCCACCTTGCGTGCAACGGTGATAAAACCGGAATGCGCCACCATGCGGTGATCAGGTCGTACGCTACGGCCTTGCACCGACCACGTTCGCAGCAAGGTCTCGAATGTTTCAATCATTCCAAACACCGTGGTTCGCTCGAGCGCCTCCACGGTGCGCATGACTTGAGGCACCGTGGGCACGAAACTCACATAGATACCGCCTGAACGCAGCGCGACAGCTGCGTGGGGTACGACTTGCCAAGGCTCAGGAAGGTCAAGCACCACACGGTCGAAAGGGACCTTGTCATCCGGGAGATCGATGCCTTCATAGGCGTTTTTCCTGATCGATACTAAGTTAGCTGGATTCATGTGCCGTGAGATATTGGCTGCCGCCGTGAGCGCAAAGTCATCCCTGATTTCGTAGGTCACCACGACACCGTCCGGACCCACCGCGCGCAAGAGCGCCATCGTCAATGCCCCTGATCCCGTACCGGCCTCGAACACTCGGGCCCCCGGATAGATATCACCCCACATAGGTATAATCGCGAGATCTTTGGGATAAAGGACCTGCGCCCCTCGGGGCATTTTAAGCACATAGTCACCAAATGTGGGACGGAGCGCGACCATCTTTTTGCCGCCGGAAAGCGTTACCATAGATCCATCAGGACGGCCAATGAGGGCGTCGTGCGCGATCTTTTGGCCACTAAACTGGTAGGTCTCTCCCGCTTTGAGCGTGAGGGCATACTGCCGCCTTTTGTGGTCAACGAGATGAATCCGGTCACCGCTAGAAAATTTTGACATGGTCGGCATTCTAGGAGGTTCGTTCCTTAGTTTGCAACCAAGGGCTGTTCTCTGACAGAGTAACAAGCTGGCCGTAAGGTCTTATCATCATTGATATTTTTCGCGATGGCACATGAAGCTCGAGAAACGAGAGCTGCATGAGTCTCTGTCCTCTCTCAGGCAGCCGTAGAACTAGCCTTAACCGTTTGCCAGACGTTCTTCAGTCACCCCGTTCACGCGAAAGAGATCGCCGTCGCAAACTACGAAGGGGTCATTTACAACGACGGGCAAAAATCATCCATGCCGAGGGAGAGTTCCAGGCCGTCCAGAAATTGGCTGAAGCCGCTGAGGTCATCAGTCAAAATCCTGCCGTACTTCAACTACGGTATCTCCAAACACTTGTCGAGATTGCGGGGGAGAAAGACTCGACCACCATATCCCCTAACCCGGGCCGATACCCCTGCACCTTTCATAAAGGGCTGTTCTCGAAATAGTGTGGCATTTCCGCTGAGCGGCTGGCGCCGATCCCACAGAGATGCCGCATAAGTGCGACAGTCTTCCGTCGAGTTTCTCATTAGCGCCATCTAATCTTTCTGAATTTTCGAGGTGATCCCCCGCATCATTTCTCATCTTCGGTCCAGCATCCGTTTTGCTTTCAAGACAGCATCAATGACGTATGTACTGGCTGAATCTTCTACGTCCAATTTGGCTCTAATGTGAGGGGAGATGTTCAACCAACACAACAAAAGGGTGACGCGATGAAAGAAGAACTTCGGGTCGCTGATGAAATAGACGTTCAGAAAGCATTCGTCCCGGATGTCGATGCCGATGATGCCAAAGCAAGCGGCATGCTCGGAATGATCGTCCGTGAGGAGGCGGAGGAGTCCACTGCCGACAGGAAGAGCCAGACAGCCCTGCGGACGAATCAGGGAACCAGCCCGTTTCTTCTGGAGACATTATATTTTCGTTCATTCGGTGAGCGCGGACTGTTAACTCGCGAAGAAGAAACCGCAATCGCAAAGCGGGTCGACCAGGGGACGGGACGTATCCGAACCGCATTGCGTCAAGCTGTGCGTGCCATTCTAAAGACCAAACGAACGCCTGCTCTTGTGGAAACCGCGAAGACGCTGCAAGCGGTCAGGTGCTTAAGTGGACTTTCAGCCACTGCTCTGGACAAAGCTGAGCGGCTGCTCATTTCGGCTGTGGATCCGTCACAACCTGATGTAAAACTGGCTGCAGGCACAGTCAAGCAACTGAAGGCGGTGCTCAATGAAATCCGATCCGCCAGAATTGTGCTGGAACAAGGGAAAGACGAACTCGTGCGGTGTAACTTACGCTTAGTGGTCGATGTCGCCAAGCACTACACAGGACGAGGACTCACTCTGTTGGATCTCGCGCAAGAGGGCAATATCGGGCTCATGAAAGCCGCTGAACGATACCAGTATCGGAGAGGATTTAAATTCAGTACGTATGCGACCTGGTGGATACGACAAGGCATCACACGCGCGCTGGCGGATCAAGCACGAACAATCCGTATTCCGGTCCACCAAACCGAGGCATCGCATCGAATCCTCCGCGTGATGCGAAGACTGGGGCAACAGTTCGGACGACCAGCCCGATTAGACGAAGTGGCTCAGGCGCTTCGCATGAGGCCGGAACGGCTTCGTGAAACCGTGCAAGCGTTTCAAGAACCGGTGGCCTTAGAGACCCCGATCGGTGGTGGTGATACTCAGTTTGGAGACATGATTCCGGATCAGCAGGCCGTGCCACCCGACGCCCATGTCCACCGCGGTGAGCTGACTCAACAACTGGACCGAATTCTCAGCACTCTGACACCACGAGAGCAGACGGTTATCAGACTACGATTCGGTATCGGCTACGATGAAGCCAGCACGCTTGAGCAGGTCGGACAAAGCTTGTCGGTCACACGCGAACGTATCCGCCAAATTGAAGCAAAGGCACTCAAAAAGCTCAAGACTCCTGCTATCAAAGATCTCTTTGCGTCGATCAAATAAGAGTCTTTGTCCCCTCAGGTCCGAGGGAAGCTTCGTCGCCCTCGGACCTCGACTTTCGTCCCGCCAGTGAGTTATGTAACAATGAGAGCCTCTTGCGGAGGCCATCGGTCTTTTTGTATCTGCGATCAATCCCGATGGATGTTTCTTGGTGGTTCGCGTTTCTTCATGGAACAATCTGTCCCCCTCAACCACCTACGTGATCTCGCCATCCCTACGACACTGCCTTATGATGTTTTTTGCCATCACGATACCCTCACCTACATATTTCCGGACGCTGTTCCCTATCTTTTAGCGTGGAACCTACAGTCGCACTTGCACGACGAACGACTCTTCGATCGCCAACCAGACACCCTGTTGATTCTTGAACATGCGCCTGTCTATACGCTAGGACGCAGAACACGACTCTCAGACTGGGGTGGGAATGAGGCGGCCTTATGTGAACATGGAGCGGAACTGCATCACGTGAACCGTGGCGGGTCCGTCACCTTTCATGGCCCCGGGCAAGTGGTCTTTTATCCTATCCTGAAACTCAATCGCTATGCCACAGGTGCCAGACAATTCGTCTGGTTACTCGAGGAAGTGGTCATTCGTTTACTTGAGTGTTGGGATATCACCGGTATTCGCATCGTTGGCAAGCCCGGAGTATGGGTGATGCAACCGCAGCCGCAAAAAATCGCTTTCGTTGGCATACGAATACAACGAGGAGTTACACTCCATGGAGTGGCCCTGAATGTGGATCTTGACTTGGCACCATTTCAGCACATTCATCCATGTGGGTTTCCCGATTGCTCGGTGACATCCATGGCTGCGGTTTGTCAAAGAACCGTCCCCACCGTAACCGTCAAACAGCAACTTGCCCAAATGTTCGCGATGGTATTTTCTTCACGCGCCCTACAAGGAGTGCCATGCAAGAACTCTTGACACCGACCTTTCGCTTGGCCGTTTCGCAATTCGATCAGGCCGCAGAGGCCATGCACCTGGATTCCAACCTTCGCGAACGACTCAAGCTCCCACAACGTTCACTCATCGTCAGTCTTCCCGTTCTGATGGACGACGGACATGTTGAAGTCTTTACCGGATATCGCGTGCAACACGACTCATCACGCGGACCCTCCAAGGGTGGAGTGCGCTACCACCCCGACGTGAATCTGGGCGAGGTCGCAGCCCTGGCCATGTGGATGACATGGAAATGTGCCTTAGCCGGCTTGCCATACGGTGGAGCGAAAGGCGGGGTTCAAGTCGCACCCAAAGGTCTATCCTCCGCTGAGTTACAGCGGCTAACCAGGCGCTATGCGGCGGAAATTTTCCCTCTCATCGGACCGGATAAGGATGTCCCTGCTCCAGACGTCGGAACCGATGCTCAGATTATGGCGTGGATGATGGACACCTACAGTCAGCAGGTCGGATATGCCGTGCCTGGCGTGGTCACCGGAAAACCGCTGTCGCTCGGCGGCAGCTTGGGTCGAGAAGAAGCAACGGGGCGGGGTGTCGTGTATGTCACGCAAGAAGCATTACGTCATTTAAAGTTGCCATTGGAGAACGCTACGGTGGCGATCCAGGGGTTCGGGAACGTCGGCTCGCATACTGCTCGCATCATGCACCAGCAAGGTGCGCGCGTGATCGCCGTCAGTGATGTTCACGGCGGCATCTACAACGACAAAGGACTGGATATCATGCATCTTCTCCATCGCGACCCCGGTCTCCCACTCAGTGAAACGAAGCAAGGAGACTTTATCACGAACGAGGAATTACTCCAGTTGGAGTGTACCGTGCTCGTTCCCGCTGCGCTATCCGAACAAATCACGGATCGTAACGCGAGTTCGCTGAAATGCCGAATCCTATCTGAAGGGGCCAACGGGCCGACGACATTGGAAGCCGATAGCATTCTTGCCGACAAAGGAATATTCGTGATTCCTGATATTCTTGCCAATTCCGGCGGGGTCATCGTTTCATACTTTGAGTGGGTTCAGGATCTTCAGCGTTTTTTCTGGAGTGCCACGGATATCCAAAATCGGCTGCAGAATATCATCACTTCAGCCTTTCATCGCACACTCCATTTTTCAACCGAGCATCAGGTTTCGATGCGGATGGCTGCGCTCATGACCGGGATTGATCAGGTCGCTCAAGCCCATCTCCAACGCGGATTGTATCCCTAATCGCCCACCCGTCCCGTTCCCATTCGGTCACGATTACTGTGTCTGATGCTTGCCTCACAACTGGTATGTACGTTAGGGTGATGCTCGGTTCCAGGACGAAAGAGCACCTCATGACGCGACAAGCAATCGCAACAGCATGGGAACAACACTGTTCTAATGGTTGGCCGCGATTTTCAAGCCCGCACGAGGGAGAATTGATGACACTCGATACGGTCATCAGCGGATGCGTGGTCTACTACCTTGAGAGCTCCGATGGTCTTGACGACCAACGGCTTGCCATTGTGAAGGATTGCGTGCAAGATCTAGATGATTTGACGATTCAGTTGGAGGCCGATTGTCAGCCATACTTTCTCCGTCTTCGCGAGCTTGGTGAGATGTTACTACACGTAACGTCATCGCCATGATCGAAGTCCTCTTCCATGCGCCTCACGACATACACTCAAGGCATTGATCCATCGACTACCTACGCCCTTCCTTGCAGGATCAACATCCGATTGGCTAAAATGAGTGATGAAATCTGTTCAAGTCTATGCCGCAATCGATAATTTTGACCACTCAATGATTCCATGGCAGCCGAAGATGAACGTCTTATGAAGACTATGCCTCGGGTTATCATCATAGTCCTGATGGGTTTCCTCTGTGCATCTTCCTTGGCTGACGCCGAGCCATATGAACTGAGTCAAACTGATGTGACAGAACCGATGAGTATCTCAAGTACCGACGTCTCGCTCTTTGGCGTCAAACTCGGCGACTCAGAAAACAAAGCTGTCGAAACGCTGGTGAATGAACACATTTCCGGAATTAAGGCGGAACAGGAAGCAACGTTCATCTTCCTGCTCGACCAACGCAAACCAACCGGCCCGATGGCTGGCGTCCGAATCCAGGACGGCAAGGTCGATTTACTCTTTATCAATAATCGGTTCGCCTTTAAGACCAGAGGTGTTTTCCGCCATGTCCTCAATAGCGAAAGCCCGGAAGAGATCCGAAAATTGCTAGGACAAGAAGAATACGGCGACGAGAATGTTATGGGTGCGATCCTTGCCTACGATAAACAAGGTTTCCAAGTGAATTACCTTGGGAAGGATGTCAACATCGAGTTCGCCCAGCCTCACTAGTTCCTACTCCCTGCTGGCCGTCGTCAACTATACTGATACCCACCTGCCTCAACATAAGGGCACCGCCGCTGCGTCACAGCCCATTTGCAAAATCTCGCACGAAAATGAGTGGTGGGATATTCGTCGGCCCAAGGAAGTAGGATTTAGCCAGATTATTGGACGGTGTTCGTGAGACGAATTCCGTAGTCGATTAAACTCTTGGCAGTAGTCCATCGGCGATTGGAGTTCAGGATCACGAGCAGCAAGTCGCTATCGTTGTGTGAAACCTTGGCAATCAAACATCGACCAGCTTTTGAGGTGAATCCTGTCTTCACCCCTTCCACACCAGGAATGCGGCCCAGGAGGCGATTGGTATTGTGGAGAACATAGGCGCGATACCCGCTCACGGGTGTGATGATTTCACGTTCCTCTTTCACAAGCGCTCGAAACACCCCATTGCGCATTGCGACTTCGCTTAGTTGTGCAAGATCCTCGGCAGTGGAATAGTGATCGGATCCATCAAAACCACAGCCGTTACTAAAATGAGTTCCGTGTAAGCCCAACGATCTCGCCTTAGCGTTCATCAACTCAACAAACTGCGCTTCATTTCCGCCGACATGTTCGACCGCTGCTAGACAGGCGTCATTGGCAGACACCATCATCATGGCCTTCAGCAAATCTTTCACGCGAAAGACCTCACCCACTTTCAATCGCAGGTGCGTCTTAGGCGCTCGTGCGGCATTTTTACTCACCGTTGCCAGATCGTCGAGCCGACCATTTTCAAGAATGACCAGAGCCGACATGATCTTGGTCAGGCTGGCCGGCGATAAGCGCTTGTTTGCTTGATGTTGGTAAAGAATACGTCCTGATTTCAACTCCTTCAGGAGGATACTGTGGGCCGGAATCCGCTTCCAAGGAAGAGCTTGCGGGGCATAGGTCACTGCGCGAATGGGCTGTGCTTTTCGTTGCGTTTCCTGACCAGAAGCCGGAACGGAGAGGCTCGGTAGGAGAATCAACGAGATCGAAAATGCCGTAGCGAGAGGCAGTGAAACTGATCGACACCACCGTAGCAGCCGATGGCCAACCCAGCAGTAGTCTGTTCGTGCCAAACCCACCCGCCTGTTTTAGAAGGTGAACGACTCCCGGACTTTATCACCTTTCCGCCCGGTATCAATAACCTTATGAAAAAACCGGAGAAGATCGGCCAAGTCTATCCAAAATCCGCAATTGAGGCATCGAGCATAAATTCGTCTATTGATGAGGGTATAGTGACGCTCCACCATCATGAATCCTCTGCACTTCAAACACTGCATACATGTCTCACTCTCTCAGAACTACCGTAGTCGATTCATGACTAAGGCCACACATCCGGCGAGTAACCCTCCACCAATGAGTGTCGTGCCGAAATACACAAACACATTGGTCCCTCCAGCTGGTTGGGTCCCCTCCCATAAATCCCGCACCCCACCCTGGACCATCAGGACGGAGAGGGTCATGAGGGCCCCAATCATGAACCACCATGCAAAGGATCGAAGCGCCATCGTTTTACCTGTAAACCTACATGGCTGAATACATCAGCAACTCTAGCGAAGGCCCCCTAGGCTGTCAAGAATAGATGGCGATCCTTCGCCTCTATTCGCGTGGTTGCGAGTTTATCGCTGGTTTGAGCCCTTTATGGAGAAAGATTGAAACGCTCCCGCTTCCATTGTCGGCAATCGCCAGCCCTGGTTCATCACCCCCGGCGGTTGTCACGCGAAAGGACGACAGAGCGAACGGGCCGGACTTCGTTCGGTAATTTCTTGGTGGATAGTGGAAGGTGCCATCTCCTTTCCCGAATAAGATCGAGAGATCATTTGACTGGAGGTTCACGATCGCGACATCCACCAGACGATCACCATTAAAATCCCTCGCCAACCCGAAATTCGGACCGGCATCGGCACCTGATTCTTTACCAGGGCGAAACGTGGCATTGCCATTACCTAAAAAGGTGGTAAAGCAGTCCTTTTCCCCATTGATGACCAGAAGATCACTGTACTGATCATTATTGAAGTCCGCGAAACTCACGCCAAGGGGACGATGCCCGGTCGAATAATCTTTAGGATCGCGAAAGGAGCCGTCTCCATTGCCGAGCCAAATCGAGACGGCATTCGACATGGGCCCTCCATTGGTCACCACCATATCCAGTTTCCCATCGCCATTGAGGTCCGACAGCGCCACGGATGTGGGAGTATCTCCGTGTTCATACTGTACCCCGTGACGAAATTCCCCGGTTCCGTTTCCGAGAAAGATTTTGACCTTGTCGTTCCGCAAGGCCACCGCCAGATCAGCATGCCCATCACGGTTGATGTCGTCTGTCGCCAGCGCGATCGGCGCACGATGAACCGGATATCGTTGTCCCTCTTCAAACCTGCCGTTTCCGTGCCCTAGCAGTATCGCGATGCCATCATCACCTGCACAAGCTACGGCGACATCGTCATGCCCATCTTCATTGAAGTCACCCATCGTAAGCGCGCGCGGCTCCTGACAGATGTGTACCTGAATTTGATCTTTAAACGTCCCATCGCCATTGCCCAAGAGTATTGAAATCGTATTGCTTGCGATGTTCGTGGTGATCAGATCTGTGAACGAGTCCTGATTGAGATCTGCGGTCATGATCGTCGTAGGATTCTTTCCCACCTTATAACTCGCAAAATAGTAGAAGGGATCCGGAGGCGTGTAGGGTTCGCTCTTTGAACAAGCCCACAATCCGCCACTCAACATGAAAGAGAGCGCGGTTGTGCTGAGGATGATACCAGCCGAGCGAGTCGGATTTTTCGTGAAAACTGCCACTTAGTCTCTATAATCCTCAGCGTTATGGCCCAACAGACCTAGAGCGAGTCAAACTGAAGCCCCAGTATACAAAGGCGATCTTTCTCCTCGCAACGTGCCTCGTAGTGCGTATGAGCCTTTGAATTTCACTCGCTGCTTGCGCTATGATGTGACGCTATTGATCAGGAGGAGGATCATGAGTAACATTGTGAATGTCGACATTACCATGTATGGAATCGCGGAAGTGCTGAACTGGTGCCTGGATCGGAATAAAGGACGTGTCCCCGGCGTCGATACGCCAGGCTTCAAGAAGATGCAGGAGCTGTTGTCCCAAAAGCCGCAGTCTGGAGACTATTTTACCCTGGATCAGTTCTGGAAGAAAAAGGTGACGTTGCCCTTAACCGAAGAAGAAGTTGCCACGATTGATCGTTGTCTCTACGATATCCCTAACTTCGACAACGAACCGCTCCCTCAGATTCGGCATAAATTCTGGCCTCAGCAGATTGCGAGTCATTAACGTAACGTTCCGGTCCAGAATCGTTGTACTCGTTTTTGATAAGTAGGCAGGATAGAACGGGGAGAGATCCTCGTGCGATCAGAGAGTTCCTTCGCCTTTGAGGTACCTACGGAAACGATCCATCAGGTCAGCTCCTAACGTTCCCCCTTCCGGTTTCTTCGTGGAGGGATCGGCAAAATGTCCTCGAATTTCCTGGAGCCGTTTCTCCGCCTGATCATTGCCCTGTAGACGCTTTGTTTTCTGAAGGGCCGTGTCAAAAGCCTCAAACGTCAATTCCTGATACCCGAAAGAGCGGATACGTTTCACCGCTTTCATCATGGCCTGATTTCGAAACGTCGTTAGATGGTCGGTGTCAATTTCCTTCAACCCCAGTTTACGCGCGCGCCGTTCAGCCGCTTTTCTGATTCCACTTCGCACGAAATCAGGGGAAGTCTGAAGCCGCTTCCACGCTTCATCGGACCAAGCGACTTGTGTCTGAGGCGCATCCCACAAGTCCTGGAGGAGTGATTCGTCAATGCGAGTCAGTTGCCGCTCCCTTGCAAGATCTTCGGTATCTCGCTTCAACATATCGGTGACAAAATCCAGGGCGATGGGCGGCGATTGCTTCACTTTCTCGCCGAGCAGCGCACGCGCCCCTTCCGTCCATTCCATAGGCGGCCCCATGTCCTCGTGAAGGTCGCCAAGCGCTTCAACTTTTTCGAACAACTCAACATTCACCTCAAGATGTCCTCGTTCTTTTGCGATCTCTTCAGCAATCTGCTTGGTCATGGCGCGCATGAATTCAGGGACCGTGGCCAATCGTTCTTTTGCCGCCGCAGTCCATGGAAGACGGCCCTCGGCCATCTCTTCGACGGCAGATGCCATTCCGGCCTCACCTCCCATACGCCCCATCATTTGGCCTTTAAACTGTTCTAAGATTTCTTCCGTGATCGCTTCATACCCTAATTCCCGAGCTTTCTTTTCGGCCAGACGACGAACCATGCCACGCAAGAAGATGGGAGCGCGTTCCATCCGTTTGAGCGCGCCGTCAGTCCAGCGAATTTCAGTAGCAGCAGACTGCGAGGAATCGGACATAACCTAAGCCCTTTGTAGGAGTTTAGCCTCGTTATTGATTGAGTAACTCTTTTAACTCTTTACCGGCTTTAAAAAATGGGACGCGCTTGGCCGGTACCGCCACTGTCTCTCCGGTCTTTGGATTTCGTCCTTCTTTCATTCGACGGGCTCGTAGGCGAAAGCTGCCGAACCCACGGATCTCGGTCTTATCACCGTTTTTTAGTGAGTCCCGCACGCAATCGAAGATCGTGTTGACGACCACTTCCGCCTGCCGCTTGGTCAAAGTGGTGACTTGCTCAGAGACTCGCTCGATGATCTGTGCCTTGGTCATGTCCACTCTCCCTCCACTTCGATGATAACTGCACCTACCTCAACATGCTCAAAAGGCCATCAGGTACTTTAAGCTGATACCTGGCTGAACATCCAACTTAGGAAACATCATGCTGAGCTTGGAATCAAGGAGCTCTCGAAGAGAAAACCGTCGTCGAGGCTCGACGACTTTCGGCTCACCTTCGATCCCGACGACTTCTGCGGCCAACTGGATGGCATCCTCCAGGTCTCCTAATTCATCGACGAGCTTCGCTTCCTTAGCCTGACGTCCGGTAAAGATACGGCCATCCGCCAATACTTGAGCCGCCTTGAGTTCCATCGAACGGCCTTCTGCCACAGCCTCGATAAACTGCTTGTGTACGTCGTCCATCACAGCTTGCAGCAAGCCTCGTTCTTCCGCGCTCATTTTCCGGAGTGGAGAGCCCATATCTTTGTATTTGCCGCTCTTGATGACAACCCCCTCGACCCCAATTTTCTGCAACAAGCCTTCCACGTTAGCTGTTTCCATGATGACGCCGATACTCCCCGTGAGCGTCCCCGGATTGGCCACAATTCGATCCGTAGCAGCTGCGATATAATACCCACCCGAAGCCGCCACACTCCCCATGGAGGCAATCACCGCTTTATTGCTCTTGTTTCGAACCCGCTTAATCGCATCATAAATCTCCTGCGACGGCACCACGCCACCTCCAGGTGTATCGATACGAAGCACGATCGCCTTCACGGAAGGGTTTTCACTAAACCTCTTGAGCTCTCCGACGGTGGCCTGTGAATCCATGATGACACCTTCAACCCGAATCAAGGCGATACGATCCTCGGAGGAGAGATCCATATCCGGGAAAAAAAGGTTCACCAAGAACAGGCCCCCCACAACCGCCGCAACGAACCAAACGATTTTGCGGAACAGATGGCGCTTTTGAGGACGCTCGGCTTCTGTTATGTCATCCGCCATTACACCGACCTATTCCGGCAGGTGAGACCTACCTAACTTTGATCGTCTGATTCCGCACGTTTCCGACTTTGTTTAGCGGCTCGGCCGAGACTTTGGTCCAGTACTCCTTGCGATGAGTGATAGTCATCAACCTGCTTACGTTCCCAGTCAAGTTGATGATCGCGAAGACTCAGAGCGATCTTGCGTTCTTCCTGGTCCACTTTGATTATCTTCGCCGTCACGTCGTCTTGCAACTTAAACTTTTCTTCCAGCTTCACCGAGGATTCCAAACCGGATTCGCTCACATGGATTAATCCCTCAACATCACCGTCGAGTTCGATGAAGATCCCGAAATCCGCAACCTTCGTAACCTTACCGGCCACGGAGTCTCCAACATGGTATCGTGAGGGAATCGCCTCTTCCCAGGGATCGCGAGCCAATTGCTTGTAGCCCAATGAGAGCCGTTCCTTCTCTTTGTCGATACGCAACACCACCGCTTCCACTTTTTGCGCTTTCTTGAACAGTTCCGAGGGATGTTTGATATGTTTCGTCCACGACATATCTGAAATATGGATGAGACCATCGATGCCTTCTTCAAGTCCGACAAAGGCACCGAAATCCGTCAAGCTCTTCACTTTTCCTTCGATACGTGTCCCGATCGGATATTTGCTCTCGATCATGTCCCACGGATTGGGAGCGGTCTGTTTCATGCCCAATGAAATCTTACGGCTGGCCGGATCGACATTCAGCACGGCCGCTTCGACCTGATCACCGACCGCCACGACTCTCGACGGATGTCGGACTTCGTGCGTCCACGACATCTCAGACACGTGCACCAATCCCTCCACACCCGGCTCAAGCTCCACAAATGCTCCGTAATCGGTCAAACTGACTACCCGGCCACGCACTCTGGTACCAATAGGATATTTGCCGGCGACATTGGTCCATGGATCCGCAGTTTTTTGCTTGAGTCCAAGAGAAATCCGCCCCGTCTCTCGGTCATATTTCAAGACCGTTACTTCTGCCTTGTCTCCCACCGTAAAGAGCTCCGAGGGGTGGCCCACTCGCCCCCAAGACATGTCCGTGATGTGCAGCAATCCATCGATACCACCGAGGTCGATGAACGATCCATAATCGGTAATATTCTTGACCGTGCCTTGAATCAACTGACCTTCCTTGAGGGTGGCCAGCGTGGTCTGTCGCTTCTTATCTCGAGTTTCCTCGAGTAGAACCCGTCGGGAGACGACGACGTTCCCGCGCCGGTGATTGATCTTGATGATCTTGAGGGGGAACGTCTTTCCAACGAGCCCATCCAGGTCACGAACAGGGTGCAAATCAATCTGCGAGCCCGGCAAGAACGCTTTGACGCCGATGTCGACCATCATCCCGCCTTTGATGCGCGAGACAATCTTGCCTTCGATACTCTTTTCTTCGTTATAGAGCTTTTCGAGTTCTTCCCAAATCTTCATCTTGTCGGCTTTTTCTTTGGAAAGAACAAGATTGCCGTCCGCATCTTCACATTCTTCGATATAGACTTGGAGCCGATCACCGATCTTGAGATTTTGAAGTTCCTCGGACGAAAAATGATCACGAGGGATCATGCCTTCGGATTTGTAACCGATATCGACGATGACTTTATCTTTGGTCTGAGCCACCACGCGGCCTTCGGTAATCGTGCCTTCTTCTAAGTTCCGGAATGTCTCCTCATACAATGCGGCCAAGGCATTCCGGTCTAACTGCGCATCACTGCTGTTGGATACCGTACCCATATGAACGTCCTACTCTTCCGACTGATGTCGGGTGCTGATGGTGAAATCGCCGACCTCACTCAGCATTGTGAGCATCGGCGGTCTGCCTGTTTGAGGTGCCTACGTCCAGATCGTCCTTACTCTTGGGAACGGGAACCTGACCCAAGGCTGCAATCTGTTCGATCACCGTCCGGCTGACTTGTTGATAAAACTGCTTCGTTTCGGCCCGCTCTCCTTGTTTCCCTGGCTCAAAAATGATGGGAGCTCCAAATCGTACCGTGACCTGACTCCATCGTGGCCAACTCGCCCCGATGGGCAGCACGTCAAACGTCCCCTTCAGATACGCCGGAACGACCGGGCACCCTGTCTTGGACACAATCACCCCGATTCCGGCTTTCGGCGGTCGAAGGTGCCCATCATGGGTACGCCCCCCTTCTGGGAAAATAACCACCACTTTTCCTGCTCGAATCAGGCTGATGGCTTTCCCAAATGCTTCCCGGTCAAGTCGCCCGAGTTTTACCGGGATCCATCCCAAGGCCTGCAACATCTCATTCAGCACCGGGATGGGGAACAAATCGTTCCGTCCCAGATACCAGGCCCGTCGATTCAACCCGCACCCAAGCAGCGGGATATCAAGGTAACTGGCATGATTCGCCGCAATCAGGAAGCCTCCGGTGGGTGGAACCTGTCCCTCCACTCGATACCGGAAACACATCTTACCGACGGCCCTAGCCAGCACCCACAAGAATCCGTAGACAATCCCGCTCACAATCCAGTCGACACAGCTGCGATCATTTGTTCCACCACCTGCTCGGGACTGAGCGTAGAGGTATCAATCGAGCGCGCGTCAGGCGCTGGAACCAGTGGGTCGATCGGACGGGTCCGATCTCGCAAATCTCGCTTTGATAAATCTTGATACGTGTCTTCAATCGCCCCTCCACGTCCAGCGGCCACGAGTTCACGGTGCCGTCTCTCCACTCGAATGTTGGCATCTGCGTCGAGGAAGAATTTGTACGCCGCATTGGGGAAGACCCTTGTACCGATATCACGCCCTTCCGCCACCACCGAGCCTCGTTGGCCGATTTGACGCTGGATCGGCAGCAACCATTCGCGCACTCCCGGAATGGCAGACACCATTGAAGCTGCTGCGGTCACGTCCGGGGTACGGAGTTCGCCTGTGACATCGATACCATCGACCAAAACCTGCATGGCCCCGTTCTGAAATTGCATGTGAAGCGAGGTTGACGATAAGAGCGTCACCACCTGCTCATGATCTGTCGGACGCAATCCCGACTGTAGGGTTTTCCATGCGACAGCGCGATACAGAGCTCCCGTATCAAGATATAGGCACCCCAAACGAGCCGCCAATAACTTGGCTACCGTGCTCTTCCCCACCCCGGCCGGCCCATCAATCGCGATAATCACGCCGCACCTGCTCTATGCACGTCACACGAGCCCATCATCAAGCACTCACCAGTTGGGTGAGCGCTTCGTTAAAATTAGGAAAGGAGGTGTTCACACAACCGATATCCGCAATCGTCATGCGTTGCTCCGCGGTAAGGCCGCCAATGGCAAGCGACATGGCCACCCGATGATCACCGTGGCTCTGTGCCGAGCTCGTCGCGTTGAGTCGCCCATTTTCTCCGCCTTGCCCCAGCCCTCGGATGATCATTCCGTCCGGCCGCTCCTCTATGAGAGCCCCCATGGCACGCAGTTCTCCGCTCATGGTTGCAATGCGATCACTCTCTTTGACCCGCAGTTCCTCTGCTCCAGAAATCACGGTATCTCCATCCGCCACAGCCGCCGCCACACACAGCACGGGAAATTCATCAATCGTTTTCGGAATGAGTTCAGAGCCGATCGTGACACCCTTCAGCGAGGCGGACTTCACACGAAGATCCCCGACCGGCTCTCCGGCCTCTTCTCGCTGATCCAGGACTTGAATATCGGCGCCCATCTTTCTCATGACATCCATCAGGCCGGTTCTCGTCGGATTCATTCCCACCCGGCGAATGGTGACGTCGGACCCCGGCACGATCGTCGCCCCGACGATGAAAAATGCCGCGGCCGAGAAATCTCCAGGAATTGCGATCGGCACCCCTCGCCATCCGATCGATGGTCGCCCTTGCAGAACCAACGCGCCTTCGTCCTTCGTGAGAGGAATGCCAAAGAACTGAAACATCCGCTCCGTATGATCTCGCGACAAACTCGGCTCCCTATAGCGAGTCTGCCCTTGAGCAAACAGTCCGGCCAGAAGGAGCGACGACTTCATTTGCGCACTTGCCACCGGGGACGTGTAGTCGATACCATGAAGGCCGGACCCGGTAATCGCCAACGGGGCCAACTCTCCCCCCTTACGGCCTCCGATGACTGCTCCCATCTCGCGCAGCGGCTTCACCACCCGTCCCATGGGACGCCGTCGGATCGACTCATCACCAGTAAGGACCGAGAAAAAGTCTTGTCCGGCCAAGAGGCCCGTCAGTAAACGGATGCCTGTTCCCGAGTTCCCACAATCAATGGGAGAATCGGGTTCGGTGAGCCCCCAAAACCCTTTTCCACGCACCGTCATCTCAGCCGGTGTGTGCGTGATAGGAACCCCAAGACTCTGAAAGGCCCTCATCGTATTCAGGCAATCTTCCCCCTGGCAATAGCCCGAGATCGTACTCGTGCCTTCAGCCAGCGCGGTGAGGATAATAGCCCGATGAGTAAGAGACTTGTCGCCGGGAACCGTGATCGTTCCTCTGAGGGGTCGGCCTGGCGTAATCGTCAACGATGTCATGAGTGACTCAGCGCAGAGCGATTCAATTTCTCCCGCTCGCCTTTCGCTCGTTCAAGCGATTTCTCAATACCGACGGCATCGCCTGCCTTGATCAGTTGTTTCAATTCATCCAAGGCCCTCGTGTAGCCGTCGATATAGGACACCACATTGTCTCGATTCCACAGAAAAATGTCCCGCCACATCTCCGGCGAACTGGCCGCAATCCTCGTGGTGTCCCGTAATCCTCCTCCAGAATGCCCGGCAAGATCAAGGGATGGAACCTGTTGATCACGAAGTTCGGCTAAGGCGTTCATGAGGGCAAATGCTGCGACATGCGGCAAGTGACTGACTGCCCCAAGGATCTGGTCGTGCACATGTGGATCCATCGTCAAGACGATCGAGCCGGCCTCTTCCCACAATTGTCTCACCCGAGCCAGCGCGGTGGAATCGGATTGTTTCGTGGGCGTGAGAATACAGCGCGCACCATTGAACAAGCGATCTGACCCGGCTGCGACTCCGGTCTTTTCTTTCCCTGCGATAGGATGCGCACCGACAAAATGTACCCCCGGAGGCATCGCCGACTCCGATTGCTCGACTAACTTTCCCTTCACGCTCCCGACATCACTGACGATCGCACCCGCGACCAGATACCGAGCCCACTCCTGGAGATGACGCTCATAGGTATCGACGGGTGTCGCCAACACGACCAAATCCGCCTCCCGCACCGCCTCTTGCGGGTCGGCCACGTATCGATCGATCGCACCCAAGGCCACGGCGGTCTTCAGATTCTCGACACGCCGACCGACACCGACGACCTGATCGGCCAGCGCTTTTCGCCGGATCACCATGCCGAGCGATCCACCGATCAACCCTACCCCGATGATCACGACTTGTCTGAAATGAACGGCCATCGTTCGCTAGAGTTCTCTCCCCACGGCCTTCGCAATATTCCTGAGGTCACCCATGAGCACTTTAAACTTGGACGGCTTAATCGACTCTTCACCGTCGCACAATGCGCACTCTGGATTTGAATGCACCTCAATGAGAAGGCCATCGGCTCCAGCCGCAACGGCGGCTTTTGACATGGGAGCGACGAGATCCCACTTCCCGGTGGCGTGACTCGGATCGACAATGACGGGCAAATGCGACAGTTCTTTCAAGGTTGGAATGGCGGCAAGATCCAGCGTGTTGCGGTATTGCGTTTCAAATGTGCGTATGCCGCGTTCGCACAACATGACGTTCTGGTTTCCGCGCGACATGATGTACTCAGCGGACAGGAGAAACTCCTTGATGGTCGCCGATAGACCGCGCTTCAGGAGGACCGGCTTGTCATAGGCCCCGACTTCCTTGAGGAGTTCGAAGTTCTGCATGTTTCGAGCGCCGACCTGAATGATGTCCGCCTTCTCGAGAAAGAGCTCGATGTCCCTGGTATCCAAAATCTCACTCACCACCGGCAATCCGGTCTGTTTCCTCGCTTCGACCAAATAATCGAGCCCCTCGCGACCCAAGCCTTGGAACGAATACGGGGAAGTTCTGGGCTTATACGCTCCGCCGCGAAGAATCGTGGCTCCGGAAGCTTTCACTTCGTGGGCGATCCCCACCGTAAGCTCAAGACGCTCGACTGCACAAGGCCCTGCCATAATGGCTATTTTCTTGCCCCCGATCTTGACCCCACCGACATCGATCGTGGTTCCTTCTTTCTTAAACTCGCGGCTCACCAATTTCCATGGGGCGAGAATCGGCAGGACACTTTCGACACCCGGCAGGGCCGTCAGCGGTTGGTTATGCAAGATGCGATCGTCGCCGATCACACCGATGATGGTGCGTTCTTGGCCAGTGGATATTTGAGATTTCAACCCCAAATCGCGCAGCCGATCAATGATATGATCGACCTCGCTTTCCGACGCTTCCGGTTTCAACACAATGATCATAATTCCCTCACTATGGCCTACCTCGCTCCATTCAAGACTTTCTTGAGCGCCTGGAGGAAGGCGGTGTTTTCGTCGGACAGACCGATGGTGACGCGGATCCTCGTTCCCTCGATATGCCGCACAATAATTCCCTCTCGCAGAAGTGCGTCAAATACCAATCGACCATCCCGCTTGACATCAAAATACAGAAAATTCGTCTCGCTGGGGATCGGAGCTATTCCCAATGCGCGCAACCCTTGCTCCAGCTGCTCCATTCCCGCCGCGTTGACCGCCCGGCTCTTGGCCACATGCTCATCGTCTCCCAACGCAGCCAAGGCCGCTTTCTGGGCCAAACTGTTGGCGTTAAACGGTGGGCGAACCCGATTCAGAAAGCCGATGATCTCCGGGGTACCAACCCCATAGCCGATTCGTAATCCTGCAAGCCCGTAGATTTTGGAGAACGTCCGCAACACGATCGCGTTCCGCCCCTGCTTCACGTACGCCATCGCATCGGGGAATTGGGGATTGCGGACATACTCGAAGTAGGCTTCATCGAACACGACAATGACATCCTGCGGCACTCGAGCCATGAACCGATCGACCGCTTCCGCCGATACCATCGTCCCAGTGGGGTTATTGGGGTTACAGAGGAACAGCAATCGAGTCCGCGGCGTCATGGCCTGTGCCATCGACTCAAGATCATGCGTCCAATCGACAAGCGGCACAACTATCGGCTTGCCATGGACAGCGGTGACTTCCATCTTGTAGATCACGAACGTGTGATCGGCCATGATGGCTTCATCACCGGGAGTCAGAAACGTTTTCGTCAAAAGACCAAGAATCTCATCGGAACCATTTCCTAAAATGACTTGATCACCGGCCACTTTCCAACGATCTGCAATGGCCTGACGCAGTTGGGTCGCTCCACCGTCGGGATATCGATGCAACGTTGCCTGCGCGCCATTCAATGCGGCGATCGCTTTAGGCGAAGGCCCCAGCGGATTCTCATTGGAGGCCAGCTTGATGACGCGAGTGAGACCAAGTTCCCGTTGGAGTTCTTCGACGGGTTTACCGGGAACATACGGACTGAGCGAGTGGATATCTGGATGAACCTGTAATCCCATGGTCAGCTGTGAACGGCGTACGACCCTAAAATTTTCATGAAGAGACACCGTCCCTTGACTTCTTCCACCGCCCGACTGACCCGTTCCTCATTGATATGGCCCTCGACATCCACGAAGAAGATGTATTCCCATGCTTTACGCTGAGAGGGCCGTGATTCAATTTTGGTCATGTTCAGTCCGTGGGAGGCAAAGGGGCGGAGCAGGTCGTAGAGCGCCCCGACTTTATCCTTCACCGACAACATCAATGACGTTTTATCCTTACCCGTCCGTTCCGACGGCTTCTGCGACAGAATCAGGAAACGAGTGAAATTGTTTAGATTATCTTCAATGCGGGACTTGATGACTTTGAGCCCATAGAGCTGGCCGGCCAATTCCGACGCAATCGCCGCGGACGTAGGTTCATCGATACAGAGTTCGGCCGCTCGTGCCGTACTCGCCACTTCGACCCCCGGAATATGTTGGAGATTCGTCTCAAGCCAGTTCCGACATTGGGCGAGGGCATGGGGATGGGAATAGATCTTCTTAACATCCTCGATCAGCCCGGACTTCGACAGGAGATGATGTGAAACCTCCTGAAGAATTTCCCCGTAGATCAACAAGTTGGAATCGATAAACATATCGAGCGTGTGATTCACCACACCTTCGGTCGTGTTTTCAATCGGCACGACTCCGAAGTTGGCTCGCCCTCGCTCGACCTCGCTGAACACTTCCTTAATGCTATGGACAGGCACATATTGAACGGACGACCCGAACTTCTGCATGCTGGCCATATGTGTAAAGGTCGCCCGTGGTCCTAAATAGGCCACCTTCTGTGGCGACTCCAGCGACAGAGAGGCCGACATGATCTCTCGATAGACGGACCGAATGGCTTCGCTGGGGAATGGCCCGGTATTGCGCTTGGTCAACCGGTCGACGATTTCAGCCTCACGCCCCGCGGTGTGGAGATTGGCATCGGCATCTTTTTCTTTTTTGATCTTGCCGATCTCGACGACACTCTTCGACCGCTCATTGAGCAAGCGAAGGATTTCATCATCGATCCTGTCGATTTCCTTACGATATTCCAACATGTCTCTTGGCATAATGAGACAAACCTCAGACACCGAATCCGGGAGGGCGACCTCATCCCCGTGAGGGAAAGGGAACCAGCACAGACAAGTGGAGGATCTTACAGGATCGTTGGAAACCATTGCAAGGACAGGACTGATCCATTTGGAGTTTCAAAAAGATTGGAATCCGCAGTTTACATCAGAAAGGGGGAAGGCCGTTTGAAGTGGTCGTACGCCGACCGGGTGACCTGACGACCTCGACCAGTACGATCCAAGAAGCCGGCCTGAATCAGATACGGTTCGTATACGTCTTCGATGGTCCCCTTATCTTCCTGAACCGTCGCCGCCAAGGATTCAACACCGACCGGTCCCCCGTTGAACTTCTCGATGATGGTCAGGAGAATTTTCCGATCCATGTCGTCAAAGCCGGCGTCATCGATTCCCAACCAGGCTAATCCTTCCTCGGCAACCTGTTTGGTGATATGTCCATCTGCCTTGATTTGCGCATAGTCCCTGATGCGCTTGATGAGCCGATTGACAATGCGTGGTGTTCCCCGCGCACGGCGTGCGATTTCCGCCGCCCCGTCCCGGTCGATTCCGATACCGAGGACCCCGGCTGATCGGGTCACGATCGCTTCCAACTCGGACGGCTCATAGAATTCCAGCCGATATACCAACCCGAATCGATCTCGAAGCGGTGAGGTGAGCGACCCAGCCCTCGTCGTCGCTCCCACCAGCGTAAACGGCGGAAGGTCCAGCTTCACCGTCCTCGCCGCAGGACCTTGCCCAATGACCAGGTCCAGCTGAAAGTCCTCCATGGCGGGATACAGCGCTTCTTCCACGGACGCGGGTAATCGGTGTATCTCGTCGATAAAGAGGACATCATGCGCCTGGAGATTGGTCAGAATCGCTGCGACGTCACCTGCATGGGCAAGAACCAATCCGGAGGTCGACCGCAGCGACGCCCCCATCTCTTTGGCAATGATATGGGCGATGGTCGTCTTCCCAAGACCGGGAGGACCGTAAAAGATGACATGGTCGAGCGCTTCTCGCCGTTGGGTGGCTGCTTCGATGCAAATCCGAAGCGACTCCTTCATCTTTTCTTGGCCGACGTATTCGTCAAGCGTCTGCGGCCTGAGCACATTCTCCAAACCTCGCTCTTCGTCCGTGGCGCGGCTCGTCACCAGGCGGTCGGTCATGACGCGATCCTCATGCTCACTTGTTCTCCGGTGCCTGTTGATATTTGGGGGGCGGCGGCAGAGCCCCCTGGCCCGGCATCGCGGCGCTCCCGCAATCCGGGGGACAGGTTTTGTACCCTTGAGTGGGATCGGGTAAGTTGGTTTCCATTTTCCGCAACTGACACTGGGTCAGCCGACCGCCGTCGCTGCTTCCGCACCGAGACGGAACCGAGGAACTGCCGATCTCAGCATAGCCATCGGGACATGAGCCACACACTCCCAGCATATTGGCCCCCAACGGTACACATTGCACCAGGGTTGGATCCTCGTCTTTGCAAATCTCGGGGGACTGCGTCACGCCGGTAGTCGCATACCCTTCCGCACACTTCCCGCAGGTCATTCTGATGCTCTTGGGCTGAGGAGCTTCCTCCGCTATACTGACCGGCGGACAGGTGACACCAACCACCACCCCAATGGCCACAACACACATGGAGAGCTGTACCGCATTCCTGATATCCAATGACATCATGCTTACCCCCTTGCAAGTTCCTTGAGGCCTTCGCGAATGAGCTCTTTCAACGCCAAGGAGCCTGTTGCCGCTTTCATCACTCGCTTCAAGGCATCTTTGGCGTCTTGAGCACGATAGCCTAAGTTTACCAGAGCGGACAGCGCGTCCTCGTACGGCCCATCGGCGTCGGACGCTTCCGCGGCGGTGGCTCGGGGATGAGCACCGTGAATTTTGTCAACCTTGTCCTTCAGTTCCAGTGCCATGCGACCGGCCGATTTCTTTCCGATACCAGGAACCGTCGAAAGTTTCTCGACATCTTCCGTCCGGATGGCATGCACCAGATCTGTGATCGATAAGCTGGAAAGCACACTCAGGGCAAGCTTCGGACCGATTCCCGAGACGCTGGTCAGCAACAAAAACGACTCCTTCTCGCTTTGCGAGAGAAAGCCGAACAGCTGGATCGCATCTTCCCGGAGATGGGTATGAATATTCAGCGCCGTGGCTTCGCCAAGGTTCGGAAGGGCGTAATACGTACTAAGAGGGATATGGACTTCGTACCCGACCCCCTGCACATCGAGCGTGAGGTGGGTAGGCGACTTGAATGCCAACCGCCCCGTGAGAAAGGCGATCATCTCGTCTAGTTATCCAGGTGACATACCGATGTGGGTCGACCGACCTCGCTATCCTGCTGCTGCCGCGGCCACTTTCTCCATGACTTCATCCGGGATATCGAAATTCGCGTGAACCTTCTGCACATCGTCGTGCTCATCCAAGATTTCCATCAGCTTGAGCATTTGTTCAGCGGATTTTTCGTCCAGGCGGATCGTGTTCTGCGGAATGAAGGTGATCTCGGCCAACGCCGTGTCGACTTTGGCATCCACCAACGCTTTTTTGACCGCCTCAAAATCTTGCGGACTGGTGAGGACTTCGTAACTCTTCTCACCGACCTTCACGTCCTCTGCCCCGGCATCGAGGGCCAATGAGAGAAGCGCATCTTCATCGACCTTGCCCTTCTCAATCGCGACAAGTCCCTTCTTATGGAATTGCCAGGCGACGGCACCTGCTTCGGACATATTGCCGTGATTTTTCGTGAGAAGGCTGCGAATCTCCGCGACGGTCCGATTGCGGTTGTCGCTCGTAATCTCGAGAAGCACGGCCGTCCCTCCCGGACCATAGCCTTCTAACGAAAACTCCTCATAGTTCACCCCAGGCAATTCCCCCGTCCCACGCTGGACGGCTTTCTTCATGGTGTCGCCCGGCATATTGGCTTCCTTAGCCTTGGCGATCGCTAGGCGTAATCGAGGATTCCCATCGGGGTCACCACCGGATCGAGCTGCAATGGTGAGCTCTCGGATGATTCGCGTAAAGATTTTCCCGCGCTTCGCGTCCTGGGCCCCTTTGTGCCGTTTGATTGTGGCCCAGTGGCTATGTCCACCCATGTGTTCCTCCTCTACCCCAGCATGAATTCTGTGGACTGGTTAGAGACGTGTGCTACGGCAGCGATGACTGCGTGAGGAAGTAGACGTAGCATAGGCTTCGGAAAGGTGTCAATTATGCCGAGGCCGATCGCACCATTATTCAAAATACAGGAGGAGCTGAATACCCATGACGATCACGAGTCCCGCCCAGGCCAGTTCCCATTGTTTGGCAGGATGACTTGCCGCACCGCCTCCCCACGAAGCCATCGCACTCGAGATCGCAGCGCCAAGGCCGAGACTACCGAGCAGCGCATGATGGAACTCGATCGCCGGAGTGGCCGGGTGATTCCCATGTGAGTGCACAAAAAGAAGGGCTGCCCCGGTCAGGCCAAAGAACACCAACGGAGCCGCCCAAACTGGATTCCGAGTGACACCGATACGGCGAACGGTCTCACTCACTGCCGCCATCACAGTGCAGACGCCATAGAATTTGTGCTGGAGAATTTCCAGGTCGTACCCCGAGAACGTCTGAAGAAAGGTAAGCGACCCGATCGGCCAGGCATCATGGTCGCTCCAAACCAGCAGATAGATCCCGATAACGGCAAGAGCACTCGGTAAGACCAGTCGAGACCACAACGGCAGCGGGAATCGCAGCGCATGCCCTAACTCAGCCAGGCCAAACAACAATACAAATAGCCCGGCAAAGCGATGGTTAAACTCTGAATAGGCGATTCCTTCCGCCGACTCCTCCCAGCCTCCACTCCCCTGTGTCCCATGGGCATGATGCATCGCATCCGTCCTAAGTGAGGCGTGTTGGGGTTCAGAGGCTGGTTGCGCGCATCCCGTGGCAGGCCACGTCGCGAGCGCGCCGACGAGAACCAAACTAGACAGTAGAGACATGCCCCAGTTCATACTGGAACCGTTTTGCAGAACGACCTCGGATAATAAAAGGGCCCATCCAGACGGCCGGATGGGCCTTTTCACAATCGACGCTAGAAACCTGCGCTTACATGAACTTCATGAACTTATCTTTTGCGTCGTCCATCACTTCTGCCGTGATGGTCGAGACGCCACGTTCCTTGGCCATTCGCTCCACCTCTTTGCGGGCCATCGGGCGGATGAAATCAGGGATATTCTCCAGCCGTTGTTCCGCCTCCCTCGACCACGTCATGCCCTCGGGCGAATAGTTCTTGGAATCGTCCATCACTTGCAGCGTAATCGTGTTGAAGCCATTATTACGCGCGTAGGTTTCCACGCTGCTCTGGACCATCGGTTTCACAAAAACCGGAAGGCGATCAAGTTTTTCCTTCGCATCAGGCGTCCAGGTGAATTCCGATGCAGCAGAGCCGCCGTTCGCGGGCTTGCCGCTGGCCGTCAACCCCATCTCAGCGACCATGGCAGAGAATGGACAGCCGCTCGCTTTCTCGGGAGCCTTGGCAGGGGAAGCCGCCGTGGCAGCCACTGCTGGTGCAGGAGAACTCGGCTTCGGCGCGGCGGCAACTTGGCCGTTTCCCCCGAGCGCGCGCAATCCTTCCATGGACGTTTCCGGTGCGGACTTCGGGCTCAGCTTCAACCCCAAGGCATTCATCATGTTGGTTTCGCCGGCATTGGTCACCATCGAAAACTTGGCGCTACAGGACGGGCAGGCGAAAAAGACGCCCAGGGATCCTTCCTCCGGCTTCTCCACTTTCTCGAGGTTCATGTATGTTTCACAGTTCAGACAGACAAATTTCATAAAAACTCCTCTAGCAGTCGCTCCGCAAGGGTTAGTGGAGAAGGTACGCTATCATATGGATTTTCAAGGAGTCAAACCGGTTCAAGAACCTAAAGGCGAAGGAAACGATATGCGCTGAGCACTACGAATTTCAGATGGCCAGGCGGCGACACTGCGTTAGCGTGGTTGACGGGCAGTGCCTGGCCAAGAGTCTAAGCCTTATTCGCCGATGGTCCACGGTTCTCGTTTGATGAGAGCCAGCAAGTCTCTGGCTCCATGGACGACACGCAGGACCATGACTTCCTTGCCTTGGACAAGATACACAATGCGATACCCTCTGAAGATCACTTCACGGAGATTGTCGCGATTAAATTCAGGGACGATGCGATCGATACGGGGGCTTTGAGGAGCAATTCCACAGACTCAACGATACTATCGACGAAGGCCACTGCGTGGAGTGCAGAATCGCGTGCGATAAAGTCTTCGATGCCCTGAAGATCAGTTCCGGCGGTCAACGACCAGCGGATTTGCGCCATCGAGCGATTCTTTCTTTCAGCTCGTTGTGGGTGAGCACCCGGCCCTCGGCGACATCCTGAAGACCTATCTCCACCTGTTGCTTAAAGAACAATTCCTCCATGATGACACCGATGCTCACATCATCCGGTAGATTTTTCATTAGTTCCAACGCTTCGGTCTTGGCCTTGGACATATGCTCTTCTCTCATCGCTGGCCTGTCTTCAGGCTATGCCCAGCTGTGCGAAAAAGCAAGCCCATTGAGTCGTGGCTGAGCCGGTTGTCGTGGTGACAGTCACGGTCGCAGCACCGGGCGCAGCACTGAACGCAATCTGGAAGGTCGCGGTGATGGCCGTCGGTGTGGTCACCACATTGCGGACGAGAATGCCTGGGTTGTTGGTGGCCAGTGATGCGCCGGTCAGATTCGTGCCGGTGAGGGTAACATTGACCGTTTCACCGGCATTGCCGGTATTCGGCGTAAAGGCGGTGATGGTCGGCGCGCCCACGCCACCGGTGTTGCGCGTGATCGAGAGCAGATTCCCGACGGCGTCATACTGGTACGTCGCGACATTCCCCTGCCCGTCGATGACTTGCGAGAGCCGGCCCAGATCATCATAAATGTATTGCGCCTGGTCAGCGATGGTTGGCACTGGCTGCAGCAGTGTGAGGCCAATCGCCACAACCAGGAAACGCCGAAGCCACTGTGCTAGAAGCATCGTCATCACATTGCCATCCATTTGGTTATCCACGAAGTCTCGGGAGGACTATGCTGTTGCATGGACTGCGCTGGTTCGTTCGATGGTGTATTGGGCTGTGGCACTGGCTGCGTCGATGGATACAGCCTCGACCACGAACCTCCTGGTCCAGTCCCCGCACCGGCGGCCCGACCCGCCGACCCCATGCGCCGCCCAAACCGCGTTGGGTGCGAGACGAGATCGTTCGGCTCAAAGCCCTCATGCCCCATGCGGGCTGCCGCACGATCATGCACACCTTCAACCGGCGATTCGCGGTCCGTCGGCAGATGACCGTCGGCAAAACCTACGTCGCCGACACCATTCGACGCCAGCAGTACACCATCCTGTACCTGCGCCGAAAACTGAAGCATCGCGTGCCGCGTCCGGTGCCGCGCAATCTCATCTGGGGGATGGACTTGCTGACCAAGACTGATACGACTGGTCGCCCGCATCTGGCGCTGGCGATCATCGATCATGCCAGCAGGGCCTGCTTGTGTGTCCAGCGCCTGAGGGACAAGTCGTCGTGGACGATCTGGCACCATCTCGTCACCGCCTGTCGTCAGTATGGCTGCCCGAGCATGCTGCGCACCGACAACGAAGCGGTGTTTACGTCGCGGGCTCTCCGCTTCGCATTGCACCTCCTGGGCATCCGCCTGCAACACAGCGAGCCGGGCTGCCCGTGGCAGAACGGCCGTATCGAACGCCTGATCGGCACGGTGAAGCGGTTGCTCCTCCAGCACCCTATCGAAGATGCTCCCTCGCTTGACCGGGCGCTGGTGCACACGCGAGCTGTCTACAACCACCTCCGGCCGCATCACCATCTCCGGGGAAGAACACCCGCAGAGGTGTGGGCTGGAGTCGATGTGTTCGCGCCCTCCCACACAAGCCGTCGCTGGCTGCGGCGCTGGGAACGGCAGTGGGAACAGTCGGTGGGTGCAATTCATAGTCCGGGGTAGAGCAACCGAGGAGGAGGCATGGTAAGTCAGCCGTCCGCAAGGTGCACCATCGCTGGTGGGGTGGACTGTGCCATCAGCCGGGTGAATGTCGATGGTTGGAGAAAAAATGGTCCTGCGCACCGTGTTTCTGTCCATGTCAACGATTCCAAAATCTCTCATCCGGCCATCTCAGCTGGGCTATTCGCCAAAAAACCCTTACAACTCGTGGTGCCGCCCCATCGCGGACACGCGGACGGGACAAGTAGGTTGGCCCATTTTTCTCTTCTCGTTCGTAGTGCTAGCCCAAGCCGCCAAGTTATTTGGCCTGATCCTGCGCGCAACGGAACCCCGTCCTCGTGTCCCGTTTCGTCGGCGCACCTCCGTCTCGAACCGTGGGTCGAATCCCGAACGACGTATTATTCCAGCCTCCTCCACGCATCATCCGGTAGTCCCCACTGGACGGGCCGGTGGGGTTCCGCTCCGGGCTCTTGTGGTAGTACAGGCCGTCGTATCGGTCTGCCACCCATTCAGCCACATTGCCCGTCATATCGAACAGCCCAAATGGATTGGCCTCATACGACCCCACCGGCGCGGTGGTGAGATATCCATCGTCGTACCCGGCCAGAATGACCGGCAGATGGGGCCTGACGCTCTCGTCCGCGACATTGGCGACCTGACGCGTGCCGGGCGAGAAATTCCCCCACCAATAGACTGTCTGTGTCCCAGCTCGAGTGGCATACTCAAACTCAGCCTCAGTCGACAACCGCTTACCTGCCCAGCGGCAATAGGCCTCCGCGTCATGCCAGGAGACGTTAACGACGGGATGATCAGCTCGGTCACTTGCAAACACATCCGATCCTGCTTCCGGCTGTCGCCAGGTGGCCCCTTTCGTCTCCTGCCACCCCTGGCCGTCGATCCAGGCTTCTG
>CABVRS010000002.1 GCA_902500745.1 uncultured Nitrospira sp. | reverse complement strand
GACCACGTCATCTCTCATACTTCATGTTCCTTAGAGTGAAAGGCGCTCATTCTAGAAACCGTCTTTTAGTGAAGTCAAGGTAAACGACTTGAGATCAAGTGCTGTGTCCTTGAAAACCGTTCGTGGTGAGCTTGACCTCGGCCGCGAGACGCTCCGACTGGAGATCGAGCCAGGTTGAACTGACGAACACGCGGACGATGGGTTGCATGGTTGATTGGCCCTACGTGGTGGTGCTTGTGAAGGATTTCTACGCTTGCGGAAGGAGAAATTCAATGAGCCAATCGACGAGTCTAGATGGTGCATCCCCAAAACAAGTTGGGGTTGCCTCGCTGCTAACCTTAGTGCCTCTCAAAGAAGGCGGCTGCGCGGTTAATGGGGTTGGGTTAATGGGGTCGCGTCTTGTATCGTGCATTGGACGAATAATTCCTCTATCAGTCCCGTGGCTTCAGCCGCTTGAGGGCTTCTTGATAGACGGCGAGATCTTCTCGCTTTCCAATGGCCACAACTTCAACCAGGATGTCTTGGTCGAGGATCCAGTAGACGATTCGGATGGATTTCCTGGCGGCGTAGAGCTTGTAATAGCCGGTGAGGTCAAGGCCTGCTCGGTTCCCGAGATGCTCGCCGAGCCGTGGAGCGGTTTCGAGTTTTCGGAGCTGCTTGGCCACCAGCTGCTTCAACGACCCATCGAGTTGCCGAAATCTACCGCCGCTGCCTCGGTGAGGACCACGTTATACCGCAACCCGTTGCTCCTTCAGCAGCGCCTCGAGTGTGATGGGCTTCTTCCCCTTCTTGCTCGCCCGTTGTGTCACGAGGCGATGGATCTCCATGTGCTCCAAAAGATCGAGCGCCTCCGCCATCTTTTCATAGTCGTCCACCGGTACAATCACGGCTTCGACGTGATTGTTTTTGAGGACGACGACCCGCCGACGGTGCTGGGCTTTCAAATCCGTCAGCACTTTGCCGAAGGACCGCGCGATGCGCTGAGAATTGCGTCTTTCTTATAGGCCACCGCGATGGTGTGAGCTCTTGGTGAATAATGCGTGTAATATGGCGCAGAGTTCTGCGCTGTCACAAGAATTTACAGACTATGGACCCACGTGTAATGTGATTAACGCTTTGGTAAGCGGTGATGGTGTCGGTGCTCCACTCCCTGCATATCCGCAGTATTTATTGGTGACTTACGACTTTCTCTGGTCGTCGTTACTGGGGTCGGATCTGGCACTGTGCATTGTATGCGTCGACTCAACTCTCGACGCACCTGTCCCGACTTCGTACTGGGTAATTGGTCTGTGCGAAGAGCGACTGACGTATTTGTACAGGATGTTGGCGATCAGGCTTTTTGGGTTCTGAGAAGATTATGGTGACAGTCTAAGGCTGTAAGGCGAGGGTGATACGGATTGCCTCATCGACTGCCATCAGTTCATCCTGGCTCAGCCTGTCGATTCTCGATCGCAATCGTGATTTGTCCAATGATCGGATCTGGTCACCCAAGACCCGAGCCGGCTTCCCGTTGACGACGACCACGGCTTCTCCAGGATACAACGACTCGACGTTGCTGGTCAGCGGCAGCACGACAACGCGAGAGCCGAAGGCATTACAGGAGTTGTTTGACACGATCACGGCAGGTCTAGTCTTCTTGATTTCGGATCCGATCGCCGGATCCAATGCGACCCAGTACACGTCCCCTCGGCGGGGTAGCTTTTTCACTTGGGCCACCCTTCACTCTCTGTGGTCTCCCAGTCATTCTCTAGTTCCTTCCGCCAGCGCTCTTTCTTGGCGGCGCGATAGGCTTCATCAAGGGATTTCCTGTCCGGATGAAGTTTCGCTCGTACCGCGGAAGAGATGAAGGCGCTGATCTTCTTCGGCGGCACTTCCTGCTTCAGTCTCGCGTAAATGTCCTCCTCCATCGTGATATTTAATCTCACGGCCATAGGCTCCTCCATGAAAATTCGAATGCTGTATTGTATACAGCATTGGTTGCTCTGACAAGCGGATGGCCGTCAGCGCGCCCGGTTCGACGAACTCACCGCAGGCTTCGACAAATCCGTCCTTCGACAAGGACGAACGGGGTCATAAGTGAGTATGAGAGGACAGAATCTGGAGTCACAGAACTTTCCACACGTATGAACCAACGGGCTATATGAATCCGTTCCCTTTAGCCTTGTCACGTGGATGACATGAGACATCCATGCGTCCCCCGCGTTGACTGCTCCCAACGTGCAGTGCTAGAGTTTGCACTCCTTTCTGCTCGCTTGTCAGGTTGGGCGATTAGCTCAGTGGTAGAGCGCTTCCTTCACACGGAAGAGGCCACAGGTTCGATACCTGTATCGCCCACCATTTACTTCCACCCCGTTTCCTTCCCTAACTATTTAGAAACGCTGACGTTGTTTAGGTAGGCCAGATCTCCAAATTCTGGACAGAAATGGAGACGTCGGCTACACTTCTGATTGTCTCAATGACGTGTCCCATCTAGTAGGATCCTATGCTGAGGCTCGAACCAAGCGAGGTTATGCTATGAAACCAACGTTGACGGTTATCGGAATCATGCTGCTGGCTCTCGTGGCAACAGGCTGTAGCACCACGCGCCACCAAGCTGCAGAGTCCGATGGTCGAGAATACACGCCGCCCACCAGCATCTATAATATTCTGGACAGCACCGCCTTAGTCTATTCTTCCCCAGCCGCCGGATCGGCCATCAGTGATCATCCGCTTCGCTGGGTCGGGTTCCTTCTGCACCCGATTAGCCATGCATTTGATTACGGGATTAATCGCCCGATGTATACGCTTGGTGGGAGCTCTCCCTATCTTCACGGCTACACGGCTGAAGATAGCATGCTGGACGCCCAACGCCAGTAGGTAAGGCAGGCTGCTGTAGGATTAAGGCCCGCTCTTCATCGAAGAGCGGGCCTTTCATTTTCCTCTTCGCGAAGTCCCCCTCAAATCGTGTATGGTTCCTCACAGAGGCTTTCCGTATGACCTTCTTGTGGTCCCTCATATCATCCGGCGTACTTCTCGCCCTAGGCCTGGTCATAGTCGGCTGTGGTTCTGATGCCCCGATTCGTCCTCCTCTTCCTCCCTCGGAAACCGATCTCGTCCTGTTGGCGTCGACGGCACTCTGTGAGCACAAGGCTGACTTCTTGACCAAACATTCTTCCTCGATGCATACAGCCAGCGATTGGGGAAGTGGCCAGGAGCTGACGATTCCCATGGAGCGTAGTGCCTCGCACGGGCAAGAATCCTATTTCTTTGATGAAGACGGAGTCCTCGTCGGAGCCCTCTTTACATTTCCGAGAGGGTTGGATCTTCACCCATATTCGGTGCTCCGGCACACGCTCTCTCAGTTGAAACCGTCTCTCGAGTTCTATCTGAATGTGGCTCAATTGGAAACGAGAACGAATATGGAGAGCAGTGCTCTGCTGGAAACGGGCGATGAAAAAAGTACGACGCAATATCTCGTGACCAGTCTGCGGGATCGTCCGACGCTGCTCCAGGCCTCCTTCACCATCGATCCGTATGTACGACTGTTCTCTCCCTATCGGCGGGAGTTTCTTGATCGACTGCGCAATCCGGCGGGAGGCAAGGGGGGGCAGAATATTGAGAGTCAGGGGTTTGAAGACAAGGAACCGTTCTCATCCTTGCAGCAATTTGCGCGTGGTCAGACCGCTCAGCTTGCCTATTGTGGTGAGAAGAACTATGACATTGCGGCCGACGCATATCAGAAGTCTATTGCCAGTGGATTTACGAATACGGTGTGGCTTGCGGAAGCCCATCATAAGCTTGGCGTCGCATGGCAGGTGAAGGGACAACGTGAGAAAGCCAAAGCCGAGTTGTTGCAGTCACTCGTACTCAGACCCAATATTCCCGAGGTGTTGAACAACCTTGGTACGATCGAGGTCCAGCTTGGAGATACGGCCGCAGGCGTGAGTTTGTTTGAAAAGGCCATCGTTCTGCGCCCCAACTATGCGCGCGCCCGTTACAACCTGGCCGAAGCGACGGAAACGACGAACCCCAAACGTGCGCTTTCGGAATACGAAACCTATCTGGCTATCGTAGAAGGTATCCCTGAAGAGGCTGACCGGATTGCGCACGTGAAGGAACGCGTCAAGGTGTTAAAGCAGTAGGCCCTATTCTCCCGTCGCCTCCTTCATCGCCGAAATCGAGTAATTGCTGGACCTTTGCCATCCTTCCGATAGAGTGACGTAGTCTTGTTGGTCACTAGGGAGGATCATCATGCGTCGAGCCTTGCAGTGGAGCCTCGCACTCACGTGCGTGCTGGTTGCGGCAACACCGGCAGCTGCGGAGCGGAACTGGGAATTTTCCCTCGGTGGATACGGCGGATGGGCGTTTCATGGCGACACCTCGCTTCAATTCAATCAAGGAACAAACCTTTCCACGTTACAGGTAGAACCGGTCGATGCCAAAGCAACCAATGTTCGATTTGAAGACAATACAACATTCGGCGCAAAACTCACCGCCTGGCATTTGCCTAAAAAATACAACTGGCAGCCGCAAATTGGGCTAGAAATCGATTGGACCAGGTTTACCGCAGATATTCCGGCAGGCCAGGTCGTCCCAGGATTTGGGACATTCTTGAGCACGGGTACGCCAATCGGATTCGTCGTGTTAGGCGTGACGCCAGAATTCGCAGTCGACAATATGGCGCTCAACCTATTGTTCCGGTATCCGATCTGGGCTACGGAAGACATGCCGCAGGGGCGATGGTATCCCTATGTGGGCATCGGAGGAGGTGTTCAGCGGGCTCGCTTATCAAGACAGGGCTACGAAGAGACCAGCTATTCCCCATCCGTTCAGGCATTGACAGGCCTCAAGTTCTTTGTGATCAAGCACCTGGCTCTCTTTGGTGAAGCGAAGTGGACGCAAGGCTGGCACACATTTAAATATGAAACGGACTCCTATTGGGAACGCTATAGTATTTCAACGATTCATTTGGTGGGTGGAGTCGCGCTGCACTTCTGATACAGGAGAAGAAAGAACTCAACCTCGAGCGCGTTCTTCCTGTTCCTGGATGGTTTTGCACTCGATGCAGAGGGTCGTGACGGGGCGGGCTTTGAGCCGCTTGTACGGAATGTCTTCACCACAGCGTTCGCATATTCCATAGGTGGCCGCATCCATCCGTTCCAGAGCTTCGTCAATCTTCTTGAGTAACTTCCGTTCGCGGTCGCGAATGCGCATCGAAAAATTCTGATCGACCTCGGCGGATGCTTGGTCACTGACGTCGGGAAATGCCTCGATGTCACCTCGATGTGTTAGAACTTCCTCGGTCTCATTCAGGATTGCCTCTCGCTGGCGTTCGAGATCACGGCGAATATCCGGATATTTTCCATTTTTTGGACTTCTCTTTCGAGCAGCCACTGAGGGTTTGGCGAGTACTGCGCGAGGAGGTTTCGTGGAAGAAGTTCGCTTTTTGGGGGGACGTGTTTTCATAGCCAGGGCTCTAGATTCGAGGGAATAAGCAAACTATAGCAATCTCGCTGAGAGAGGGTCAATGAGGGCTGGAAGGTGATCTATTAGGTTTACAAATCTCGTCGCCCTTCAATCGACTTCAGCAGCGTCACTTCGTCCGCATACTCAATGTCCATGCCGACTGGAATGCCATAGGCGATGCGTGAAACGCGCACACCGAAAGGCTTGAGCAACCGTGTAAGGTAGATCGCCGTGGCTTCTCCTTCTATGGTAGGGTTCGTGGCGAGAATCACTTCTTCAACTCCACCGAGTTTCACGCGGTCGATCAGCTCCTCCGCCTTGATGTCTCCAGGACCCACGCCGTCAAGTGGGGACAGCGCCCCCAACAAGACGTGATACAGGCCACGATATGCACCTGCCCGTTCGACGGCATACAGGGTGCTTGGTTCCTCCACGACAAAAATCTTCGTTCGATCGCGTTTGGGGTCCAGACAAAACTCGCACAAGTCCCCCTCGGCAATATTCCGGCATTGTTGACAGAACGCCAACCCGTCCTTCACTGCTCGAATGGCGTCCGCTAATCGCAAGGCATCATCTCGCTCGGCTTTCATGAGGTGAAAGGCCAACCGTTGTGCGCTCTTGTGACCGATTCCCGGGAGACGGACCAGCTCCTTGATCAATCTTGCCAATAAGCCTTGTTGATCAACCGCCATGGTTAAAACAAGCCCGGAATTTTCATCCCGCCGGTCAGTGCTTTCATTTCACCTTCCATCAATTCCTTGGCCTTACGGAGTGCCTCGTTCGTGGCGGCCACCACCAGATCCTGGAGCATATCGACATCGCCGCTCTTCACAACTTCAGGATCGATCGCCACACCGACGATCTGCATCGCCCCATTCGCGGTGACTGTGACGATCCCGCCGCCTGCCGTGCCGGTGGCGGTTTTCGACGCCGCTTGCTCTTGAATCTTGGCCATCTGCTCCTGCATGGCTTGGGCTTGCTTGAGGATGTTGTTCATGTTGCCGAAAGGATTCTTCATTCGCTTGCCTCCTGTTGGGCGATGGGACGAACCTCGGCTAACTCAACGCCGAAGATCTCGAGTGCCTGTTTCACGGTTGGATTCGCTTTTGCGCGTTCGAACAACACCGTTCGCTGCTCTTGTTCCTTGGCGGCTCGAATTTGGGCCATAGTCGGCCCTGGGGGATGAGCCTCGTTCAGCTCGATGATGCGAACACGAACCGGATGCCCCATTTGCTGCTCACATAACTGCGCTAGTACAAGAAGGTTTTCTTCCTTCTCCAATCTGGCTCTAGCCAGAGTTGCCTGCTTTGGAAATCCGATAGTCACGAAGCCGCCTTCCATCCCGACAAACCGACCAGCCTCCAGGAATGGTGCCATGTTTGGAAATGACGCATTGACCTCTTCTTGGACCGATTCCCAGTGTAATGTCGGGTGGGGGCCGCCAGGTACAGTCGGCATGGCTGCTGAAGTCACTGTCACCGTATCAGTCGCAGGTTTAGGGACAACCTCTGAAAGAGCTGGGCCGTCAGTCTGCCCTGGTCTAGAAGCGGGATGAGGTTGCGAGGCTGGCTTTGTGCCGACAGGCATATTCTGACGCCGAGAAGGGGAAGCTGCAGCTGGCGGAATGATTTTACGCGCGTCTGCGTCGATGGGATGCTTTTGGGTTGACGGAGGCGGCGCGGCTTGGACAGGCTGGGCCGTGTGGCTGTCTCGTTGGCGTAACAATCGTGTGGCTCGTATGGCCGAGGTTTCCATCACAAAACGAGGATGGGAGCTGAATCGGAGTGAATCTTCCGCCTGAATGAAGATTGCTAATAGTTCCTGTATTTGTTCAGGGGTCAACGCGTTGGCTTCTCTTGAAAGCTGGTTCAGGTCTTCTTCCGCAGTTTCAATCAAACTGCGTAACTCGGTTATGCCGGGAACGACTGCTGCTACAAGCAAATTACGAAGACGTTCCACCACTTCCCCGCAAAATGCCCGCAGGTCATGTCCTTGGTCTAGTAAATGGGCCAGGTTGGCCAGTGCGGCTGCACTATCTTGGACCAAAATGGCTCGTAGGAGTTCCTGGACTAGCTCTTGAGGTACTGCGCCCAAAAGTACTTCGAGATCGGAGTGGTGGATAGCCTTACCGCCATAAGCAATTGCCTGATCGAGCAAACTCAGGGCATCTCGCATGCTTCCTTCGCTGGCTCGAGCCAGCGCCACGAAACTTCGGTCCTCAAGGGTTAACTCATCTTGAGCCGCGACATGTCGCAGTCGCTCGATGATCTCGGCCCTCGGGATGCGCCGAAAATTGTAATGCTGGCACCGTGAGAGAATCGTCGCGGGGATCTTGTGAATTTCCGTGGTGGCAAACACGAAGACGACATGCGCTGGGGGTTCTTCAAGCGTCTTTAAGAGGGCATTAAATGCCGAGTTCGAGAGCATGTGAACTTCATCGATGATATAGACACGAAACTGTCCACGAAACGGTGTGAACTTGATGTTTTCACGAATTTCCCGGACATCGTCCACACTGGTATTGGATGCGCCGTCAATCTCGATGACGTCGACCGAGCTACCCTGTGCAATTTCGCGGCAATTCTCGCACGTGTCGCACGGGCGGCTCGTTGGTCCTTGTTCACAGTTGAGCGCTTTTGCGAGGATTCGAGCGACGGTCGTCTTTCCCACGCCTCGGGTACCTGAAAATAGGTAGGCATGCGCGATTCGCTTCGTCGAGACGGCGTTCATCAGTGTTTGGACGACATGCGGTTGACCGATCACATCGTCAAACGTGCCAGGCCGATATTTTCGAGCGGAGACTAGGTAATCCAATAGTCACTATCCCCTTCCGGTGAGCGATAATCTTAGGATGTCACAGATGGGAGAGTCCAGATCCACAGAGAAGACCTCCTGTCCTCTTTTCACCATAACTTGAAAAGAGAAGTGGGGCCAGGTGATCCTGCGGCACACAGAACTGACTGCTTACCGTTGCTTCCTTCCGGACCTGGCGGGGTTCACAGGGTTCCATTGCACAGGGCCCAGCCCCTATTTTTTACGCGAGGCTCTACAAAATAGTCCGCACATAAGGTGTTTCTCTGCCCACTCCAATTACCATGGAACGAGAGTGGTGCACACTATGTGCGGTATGGCGGAGAGGGTGGGATTCGAACCCACGGTCCCGTTGCCGGGACGCATGCTTTCCAAGCATGTCGATTCGTCCACTCTCGCACCTCTCCGCGAGAAGTACAAAGGGTGGCATCTTAGCATGCGTCTGCATGACCAGCAAGGCGAACAGGTCATGCCGCTGCTGAGTTGGTCGCGAGATCATATAGAGATTACCTTTCTATGACGTATATCCTGACGAACGGGGGGATGAGGTTCCCTCGGTCGTATGGGTTGACACTTGCATGGGTCCAACGGTACAAAGCTATACGGCATTGCTACTTTTTGTTGTCTCACTACTTAGAGGGTAGCTCTGCGGACGTTCTCCACCGTTGCGAGAGTGGCGGAACTGGCAGACGCGCGAGACTTAGGATCTCGTGGGTGACCGTGGGGGTTCAAGTCCCCCCTCTCGCACCATCACTTCGATCCCCTTGACTAGGAGTCCGAACCTTGACGATGAAAATGGAAGTAACGGAGCTGGGACCGATGAAACGCGCCTTGAAGATCGAGGTGCCGGCCGAAGAAGTAACCCAACAGTTTTCACGTGCCTATCTAGAGCTCAACCGTCAGGTACAGATTCCAGGATTTCGACCAGGGAAAGCTCCCATGGCGATTCTAGAAAAGCGTTATGCAAAAGCGGTTGAAGAGGATGTGATTCGAAAACTGGTTCCTGATTTCTACGATCGAGCTATTAAGGAGGCAGGAATCAGCCCTGTGGTAGTGGAAATTCCACCCTTGGATCGAGTCAAAATCAAAAAAGATTCGCCATTCACGTTTACTGCGACAGTTGAGATTAAGCCCACAATCGAGCTTCGCAACTATAAAGCTCCGAATCCCATTTCCCTTCCGGTCGACAAACGCACTGTTACCGATGAGCAGATAGATCGAGCTCTGGACGTGTTACGCGAACAACATGCTCAGTTAGATGCCGCACCCGTAAGTACGGCGATAGGTGAAGGAGACTACGCCATCGTCGATCTTGAGGGATTTATAGATGGTGTCCCTCTTGAAGGGACAAAGAAAGAAGGTCAGCTACATAGGGTAGGGTCAAAGGCAGCCTTGTTAGGCATCGAAATCGATGAGCACCTTATCGCAAGACAACAAGGAGATGTTATCGAAATCCCTCAGACCTATCCTGTGAGTCATCCGGATCAGCGTGTCGCGGGAAAGTCCGTCAGATTCCGTTTGGATATCAAAGGGGTCAAACAGAGGAGGCTTCCTGCGCTCGATGACGAGTTTGCAAAGGACTGCGGACCATACGCGTCACTCCACGAATTGCGGGAGAAGGTGCGCGGTGAGATGGAAAAGGCTCTCAAGAAAGACATTGAAGAATCTTACAAGGACACACTGCTCAACCGTCTGCTTGAAACTCATCATTTTGACCTTCCCGACTCACTCGTAGAACGAGAGCTGAGTACGATTGTGCGTCAAAAACTCCAAGCACGGCATCGGGGTAATGTTACCGATTCCCTTCCGGCCGTGGATGAAGAAGAGCGAAAGAAGATGCACGAGGAACATCGTGATGAGGCGAATCGTCGTGTTAAAGCGGGATTAATACTGGAAGCTATTGCCGAAAAGGAAGGTGTGTCAGTCAGCCAAGAAGATCTGAACAACGAGGTCACTCGATTGGCCACTGAGCTGAGAGTCCCGATGGCTGATCTCGTAAAGATGATCCAGGCAGGCGGCCAGGATGCCATCGATGAGTTGCGGGCACGGATCTTGACTGACAAAGCTCTGGATATTGTCTATCGCCAAGCGGTCATTCAAGGATGAATTCAGTCGTTCGTTGCGCCTGATCTCAACCGTCAGGGGCTTATGCGAAGAAAGGAACTGAGGAATATGTTGGTCCCGATCGTTGTGGAGCAAACCAATCGTGGCGAACGTGCCTATGATATCTACTCACGTCTTCTCAAGGATCGCATCATTTTCCTTGGCGCCCCGATTGACGATGTATTTGCCAACCTGGTGATCGCACAATTGCTTTTTCTTGAAGCGGAGGATCCTGAGAAAGATATTAATCTCTATGTCAATTCTCCAGGGGGCAGTGTCACAGCCGGATTAGGTATCTATGACACGATGCAGTATGTGAAACCCCCGATCAACACCATTTGCCTCGGACAGGCTGCGAGCATGGGCGCACTCTTGTTGACCGCAGGGACAAAAGGTAAACGGTTTGCTTTGCCAAATGCCCGGGTGATGATCCATCAACCGTTAGGTGGATTCCAAGGTCAGGCGACGGAGATCGATATCCATGCCCGAGAAATACTAAAGATTCGTGAACGCCTCAATGAGATTATGGCTAAGCATACAGGACAACCGATCGAAAAGATCGCTCACGATACTGAACGGGACTATTTCATGTCCGGTGAGGAAGCGAAGCGATACGGGCTTATCGACGAGGTCATTACACGCCCCCCGAAATTTATGAAAGCAGTGGAGTCTCACGACGGAGCAAAGGACGGGGCCAAAGGCAAGTAACACAGGAGGATCCATGGCCAAGCAGGAAAAGATGGACCGGCACTTGCGATGTTCTTTCTGTGGCAAAAGCCGCGATGAAGTACGAAAATTGATTGCGGGACCGACAGTCTATATCTGTGACGAATGTGTCAATCTCTGCAACGACATCATTGCCGAGGACTGGGAAGAGGCCAAAGAAGAGATTTCCTCGAAGCTTAAGAAACCAGCAGAAATTAAGCATCACCTCGATCAGTATGTCATCGGACAGGAGCGTGCGAAACGCATCTTGTCTGTGGCCGTTCATAATCACTACAAGCGGATTTCTTCAAAGGAAAAAGAGGTTGATGATATTGAGCTCCAGAAGGGCAACATTCTCATGGTGGGTCCTACTGGCACTGGAAAGACGCTCCTCGCCCAAACTCTGGCCAAGTATTTGGACGTCCCATTTACTCTCGCCGATGCGACGACGCTCACCGAGGCGGGTTATGTGGGTGAAGATGTTGAGAATATTATTCTGAAACTCCTGCAAGCTGCTGACTACGATGTTGAACGGGCCGAGCGTGGGATCGTCTACATCGATGAAATCGATAAAATCAGCCGGAAGAGTGACAGCCCATCCATCACTCGGGATGTGTCCGGTGAAGGTGTGCAGCAAGCTCTCTTGAAGTTGATTGAGGGCACGATCGCGAACGTCCCTCCGCAAGGGGGGCGAAAGCATCCACATCAAGAATTCATTCAGGTGAATACCAGCAATATATTGTTTATATGCGGTGGGGCCTTTGTCGGTTTGGAGCAAATCATCGAGCAGCGACTGAATCGTAAGTCGATGGGATTCGGAGCGGAAATTCGTGGGAAGAGCGACATTCGCTTGGGCGATTTACTCGTCAAGGTGCAGCCTGAAGATTTCTTGAAGTACGGTCTGATTCCTGAATTTGTCGGACGGTTGCCCGTGGTGGCTACGTTAGAAGAACTAGACGATCGCGCCCTTATCCGTATCCTGACAGAGCCGCGCAACGCGTTAACGAAACAGTATGAAAAGTTGCTGTCGTTTGAAAAGGTCAAGCTACGATTCACAGAAGGGGCGTTGGGGGCTGTTGCAAGAAAGGCATATTCGCAGAAGACTGGTGCCAGGGGGCTTCGAGCGATCTTGGAAGAGGTTATGCTCGATGTCATGTATGATGCCCCTTCCCAGAAGCAGATCATCGAGGTGGTGATTACAGAGGATGCCATCCATGGCAAAACCCCACCGATGCGTATATTCGAACAAGACAAAGAGGCTAAGACAGCGTAAATAAAGAATAAAATAATGATAGTGAGTTACCGGCCGACCTGACTTTTACGAAAAGTCGGGTCGGTAATAGTTGAGTGCCTACGCCTAGATACTTCCCTCCGTATAGTACCTCCATCCAGATCTCGACAAGCTGAATTGCTGCGCTATACTTTCCACGTGTGCAGTCGTTGGATGGAGGGCCTGTGAAATACCCCGTTTCCTTAAGTCTCCGGCATAAAGGCAAGTCCCTTGAACTTGATGCAGTTCGTGAAATGGTTGTCTTGTCAGGGGTTAATGGGGATGCAATCGGCGGTTTATCGTGGGACTTCGTCATCGACCAGATTCTTGCATACCACAAGGTTTCTGTTCAAAAAGAAGTACGCTCTGAGCCGCGTATCTCCCTGGCGTTTCGGGTGCGGTACAACACCCCGGAAGGAATGCGATTTGAAAGTCGCGCCGGAGGTATTGGGGGAGGAGGGTTGTTTATTGAAAGCCAATCTCCTCTTCCTGTAGGGACCAAGTTAGCCATGGAATTCTCTCTTCCTGAAAAGTCAGAAGAATGGCTACCGGCTATAGGGAGTGTCGCGTGGGTTTGTCCAAAAGCTGATCAATATACGTTCAGTCCTGGAATGGGAATACGGTTCACAGAAATTACCGAAGAGATTCGACATCGAATTCATGAGTTAGTGAAAATCTCCCAGAGCACGAGCCAGGCGGCTTAGTTCCACCTCCTGTAGAATTGTTTGCTCAGAAGAATGTCGGGTGTATGAAACTTCCTGTCGTTTCCACTGCAGGTCATCAAGGTAAGTCTCTCGTTATCGATTCAGACCTAGAAACGATCAACGTCCATGATGCTTCGGGCCACCTGTTAGGTGCGATATCATGGGGTGCGATCATCGAACGCATACTTGCCAGTAGTGAAGATGCTCGGTTTGCCCATTGCCGCACCCAACCCCGTGCGCCTCTTGCCCTAAAGGTCCGTTACACAACGCCAGAAGGAAAGCAGTTTGATAGTTTGACCGGAGGCATCGGCGGTGGCGGTCTCTTTATTGAAAGCGGTGCTCCTCTGAAACCAGGCACAGAGTTGACGGTCGAATTTGCTCTTCCAGACAGACCGTGGGAGAAACTCAAAACTAAAGCGAAAGTCGCTTGGGTTCGCAACAAGCCTGAACGATACCTCCTCTTTCCGGGTATGGGCATTCAATTCATCGAGTTGGATAAGAAGGTCCAGGAAGAACTCATTGGGTTGGTCGATGCGCTGAATCGAAGTCGAAATCCGTCCTGAAGCTCTTGAGATCCTGTTTTCTATTCCATCAGCAGTAACGTAAGTTCGTTATCCCACCATCGATTCTGTCTTTCCCTTCGAGATGGGCGCTAAATCCTACAAGTATCTAGTCGCGACTCAGGGCTTGCGCGGCTGCTCGCTGTACCGACATATCGGCATCCCGCAAAAGCAGCGTCAATTTGAGACGTACTGCGGAATCCAATTCTGGTAACCAGCCCAAACTTCGAGCGGCGGCTTCCCGCACGGCTGGCTCTGAATCATCGAGCTTTGCCAGAAGGAAAGGTTTGGATTTCAAATCTCCAATCTTGCCCAAAGCCTCTGCTGCGTTCCGACGAACGAACGTGTCGCGGTCGTCTAGCAACGTGATTAGGAGATCAACTGCCGTTTGTCGATCCGGTGAGGGACTATCCTGGTAACAACCAACAGTCAGGGAGAAGCAAATTAGCAATGAGAATGGGGAGGTGAAGAGAAACCATTTGGTTCGGCAGGCACATGATAACAGCATGGAGAACTGCGAAAAGAGGATCACGAGGATTTTGGGGACTCGTCCTGTGCCGGCGGTGGTTCCTTTGCCGCTTCGATAGATTGCTGGATTTCTTTTTGGGCCGCATCGATTTCGGCCTGAATGGTCAGCATCTGAGGGTCCACGCTATTTCGGACATCGGTGACCGCCTGCCGAAACGTTCGTACCGCTTCCCCGAGGCCTTCCCCCAGATGTTGCAGGTCGTCGGGTGACATTCCTGCAGCTAATGGGACTGCTTTAGCTTTGAGTGCAGCTTGTTGTGCTTGCACACGGGCGACAGCACCTTTGTTGATGATTGCTGATGGGCGTTTCGTGCTTGGTTTCACTTGAGACGTGGCCGGTAATGGAGGATACGAGGGACGAGTTGTTGGAGGAGGAGTTGCAGCCCGCTCTTCCATCGAAATCACTTGATCGGAGAAAGACACAGAGTCTGGATTTCGAGGAGTTGTCGATACTTGTGGAGTGTCAGGGGAGGTATGGTAAAGCAACGAAGCGGTGGTGCCAGGGGTCAACTCAGGCCCCGGAACATAGGGCGTATTCGCTTTGATTATGGTGGAGGACGCCTGAGGAACCGAGGGAGCTCGGGTTGTTGTGGCTATAGGAGGAGCTTCAACTGATCGTGGTTGTTCGGTCTCCTGTTGAGTCTGGTTTGGTGAAGGCTGGGGAACTTCGTTGACCTCCTTTCGAAACCCTTTCAATGCTTTACCGACCCCCTCGCCGATCTGTGGTAGACGGCCGGCGCCAAAAATGATCAGGATAATGATGAGAATGATAATGAGCTCGGAGAAACCCATGGTCCCGAACATCTGTACCCTCGTGCAGAGACCCTATTAATAAGAACAATTAAAAATCAATCTAGCCGCTGCAAAGAGACAGTGTCAAGGAAGAGGAACGTACAGATCTATCAGATATTAGAGAAGAGACACGACTTCGGATTGGAGTGGTAAGCCATACACCACAGCCTCTCGATCCGAGACGTATACATCGAGTTCGCTCCTGATGCCAAATTCTCCCGGAAGATAGATGCCCGGCTCAATAGAAAAACAGGTACGAGGCATGAGTCGGCGATTGTCCTGAGTTTCCAGGTTGTCGATATTGGCCCCGTTGCCGTGGACATCCTCACCGATGGAGTGGCCGGTTCGATGGATGAAACATTCACCGTAGCCTGTTTCGCGAATGGTGTTTCGACAGATATCATCGACTTCCCATCCACAGGGAAATTCTCCCGCCCGCACCTTCTCCTGAACAAACGAGAGTGCTGCGTCGCGCCCTCGTCGCACATAATCAAAGATCATGCGGTGCCTGGCGGGCACGTGTTTGCCGCTGTAGCCGGTCCAGGTAATGTCGCCATAGACGGATCCTGGGAAAGTTTGCTTCGCCCACAGATCGATCAGAATCAAATTCTCACGAGTGATAGGGGACGATCCGGATTCATAAGGGCTGTAGTGAGGATCGGCGCTATGAGCATCCACAGCGGCAATCGGAGGGCTGGATGTCGTCAAGCCTGCGTTGCGAATGCGTGAGAGGATGAATTGTTGCAGATCGTATTCTGTCAGCGGACGTTCGGCAGTGATACAGGAGGCCACATAAGAAAATGCTTCATCGACGATGCTTCTGAGCGCGACAACAGCGTACCGGTGGGATTCCAGTTGTTGATCCGTCCAAACTGCCTCAAATCGTTGCACGAGATCGGCTGATGTTACTACGTCGAGTCCTAAACTTCGAATCAACTCGATGGTACCGGCGTCAACTCGGGACAAATACGGAACAGCGTTGAACGGTGAATACTGCATGGCGATTTGCCGCCGTCCGCGTAAAAGGGAGGCCAAGAGCATTCGTTGCTGTTCCCATGACACATATTGCTGAGCCCGGCCGGGTAACTCATCGAGCACGTGTGGTTCGATCTTATGAAGAAGTTTGACAGGATCTCCAGTCGTCGGTATCCAATAGTACCAGCGACGGGTGACATGCCGAGTTGGGTCAAGGAGCAGCACGCGATACGCGAGCGGGTCGCTGCCGCGGAAATCGTAGAACAACCATCCATCAACCGTCGGCACGTCTCGAAGGGCCTCTTGGATTGCGAGGATCCGGCTATGCTGCACACTGCTCTTCATAAAGTCGCATCTTATCCTTAGGGCTGAAAGGCGTCAATCAATCGACGGCCTCCGCATGAATCATGATACAATCACAGTGCATGATGTCAGAGGTAACGCGAGACGTCCAAACCTTTCGAGTGACATTGTTTTTCGGGCCTGAACCGGTCGAGGGGAACACCGATGCGGTGGCCTGTGTATTCAATGTCAAGAAGCGGAGCTGGAAAGCAGGTATCCAGGTCGCCGTTGAGATTGGCACGAGCCAGCTCGGGGCACTTCGAAGGATCATGAAACTGAACGATCGGCTCGCGGCACGTTTGATGGCGGTTGACTCGAATGAGATCTCACACTATCAGGAACGTGCGGAAGATGTCTTCGCGCAAGTTCTCTGTCGGTGCAAGCTGGGTTTGCGATTGCAATCTGGTCTCGCTCAAGACAATCAACGAATGGTAGCCGATGAATTGACGAATGAGTTGCGTGAGGAAGCGTTTGCCCGTACGGATGAGATACTCGCTTCCATATTCGATGAGTTGGATCTGAATCCAAGCCATCCATCCGCGCTTTAGATGTACAGATCGATAAGGGGCTTGCATTCACAACGGGATTTGTTATAACGCATGGTAGTATTACCGTATGACTGTTTATGCAGTGACTGGCTTGTGTCTTTGAAGCGGAAGGAGGCGCCTCACGTGAGACTTGCGATCCTAATTCTTGTCGTTGTCATGACCTATTCTTCGATGCTCGTGGCTCCAGCATGGAGTCAGTCCTCGTCCGCTGACCAACAGCAAGGGACGGCTACCGGGGCCGGTATGGGAGCGGCTTCTGCGGCCGCCACCATATTGTACTTTCCCTTTAAGGCTGCCTTTGCCATCGGGGGTGGGATTGTGGGTGGCCTTGCGTACGTGTTTTCGGGTTTCAGCGAACCAACGGCGATGAATATTTGGGTGCCCAGCGTGTACGGTACCTATCTCATTACCCCTGAGCACTTGACCGGTGATAGACCGGTTCGTTTCCTCGGCGTTGCCACTGAAAACGAAGGGATGTCAAACACGCACTCATCCCCGCACGAACCACCGTACGAACCTGTGCAGTGATATGAAGCCTGTCATCGGTGTGACGCCAGACTTCCATGCTGGTGACAGGAAAGATATGGGCGGACCGGAACCGACCTATTTCCTACGGGCCCGTTACATTCGTGCCGTCGAAGAACTCGGCGGCATTCCCTTAATCCTACCTTTAGTGGCTGATTCAGCTGCTCGGCGACGGCTTCTTGATGGCATTGATGGACTTCTGCTCACAGGGAGCGGGCCGGACCTTTCGCCAAAGCTCTACGGCGAAAGGAAGCGCTACAAGTTTCCGATAGTCAGCGAGCGTCGCGCCGATTTCGAACTGGAGATGGTGTCCCAGGCCAGGATACGGGATCTTCCACTTTTGGGGATCTGTGGAGGAATGCAGACCATGAATGTGGCATGTGGGGGAAGCCTTTTTCAGGACATTCCCGCACAAGTCCCGAGCGCGATGGACCATCGTCAGAAGACGAAGGCGATCCATGTCGCTCATGCGGTCACGGTCGCACCCAAGAGCCTGTTGAGAAGGGTGGTCGGAAGTGACAGCCTTATGGTGAATAGCTCACATCATCAATCGGTTAAGAACGTTGCACCATCGCTTATCGCAAGTGCCCTTGCATCCGATGGGATCGTCGAGGCGATCGAGTCATCCGGCCATCGATTTATGCTTGCGGTTCAATGGCATCCCGAATTCTTATTCGAGGGACATGTCGCGCATCGTCGGTTATTTGAAGCCTTGTTACGGGCGGCTCGTCGGACTCGCACATGAGCCGTCTTGACCATTTCATACAACCGTCGCCAATCTGTCCGACGAATCTCTTGCCATGCCTTAACCCCATGTATTGCCTCCGGCTATTCATTTGGTCAGATCGACATCTACCAGCTTGGGTCTGGGGGCGACGGTGAGCAATCCGCTTCTTCGGACGAAATCCATCGATCAAATTCTGGCCGATGCTGACCGCCCCGAGCACCGACTCAAAAAAACGCTGACGGCTTGGGACCTCACCGCACTTGGAATCGGGGCGATTATCGGGACCGGCATTTTTGTTCTGGTCGGTACGGCCATAGTCGGCGATACCCTTCGTCCAGGAGCGGGGCCTGGCATTATCCTATCCTTCATCCTGTCCGGATTTACGTGCGCATTAGCCGCCCTCTGCTACGCTGAATTCTCAGCGATGATTCCGGTGGCCGGGTCGGCCTACACCTTTTCCTATGCCACCTTGGGAGAGTTTCTTGCCTGGCTGACGGGATGGAACCTGGTCCTGGAATATGGTGTGGCCTGCGTCGCGGTCGCGATTGGCTGGTCCGGCTACTTTAACAAATTGCTTAAACTCGCGGGCCTGGAATTGCCGTATTGGGCGACCAACCCCCCGCATTGGGCTGGAGGGCCGGAAGGGAGCATCGCGAATTTCCCCGCAGCGGTCATCGTGTTATTGGTCACCGCCATCCTCGTCATAGGAATTAAAGAAAGTGCTCGGGCCGCCGGTGTGATCGTCATTTTGAAGCTTGGGGTGATCCTCTTCTTTATCGCCGTCGGGGCTCCCGCAGTGAGTGCTGAGAATTGGACGCCCTTTATGCCGAACGGATTTGAAGGAGTCCGGGCCGCCGCCGCCATCATCTTTTTTGCGTATATCGGATTCGACGCCGTGTCGACTGCCGCAGAGGAGGCTCGGAACCCGCAGCGAGATGTTCCGTTAGGGATCCTTGGCTCGCTGGCTGTCTGCACGGTGCTTTATATCTCTGTCGCCGCCGTCCTTATAGGCTTAGTTCCTGCGAATCAGATCGACATTCATGCTCCAGTAGCTGAAGCGCTGAGTCTCGTGGGGTTCAAATGGGGTGCGGCCATTGTGGCGATTGGGGCCGTGGCAGGCATTACGGGTGTGTTGGTCGTCATGATGCTTGGACAAATCCGTGTGTTCTTTGCGATGTCACGTGACCAACTTCTGAGTCCGGGGCTGTCCAAAGTTCATCCGACATTCGGGACCCCGTATCGTGCCACGATCATGACAGGGGTGGCTGTCGCGGTCTTAGCTTCGTGCTTCCAAATTGGGGAAGCGGCCGATATGACCAACATCGGGACTTTCTTCGCCTTTGTGTTGGTCAGTTTTGGTGTCATGCTGCTCCGCTACACAAAGCCCGATCAAGCGCGCCCCTTTCGTCTTCCGTTTATGCCTCTGGTTCCGATCTTGAGTATCGCGGCGTGTCTCTACCTCATGGCTGGATTGCCGCAGGCGACATGGATCCGGTTTGTGGTATGGACCATCATTGGCATTCTGGTCTACGTGAGCTATGGTATGAAACACAGCAAATTGGCTGTACGGGCTGCTAACCCTGATTCAACAAATGGGTGAGTTAGTCACGCTTTCTGACAGGAAGCTAGACGGGCTTTCCGGACGGCGGTGTCGCAGAAGGAACCGCTGTGTTAGTCGTCTCTGCGACCGAGGGGGTGGGTACCACCACTTCAGTTGTTGCAGAAGCAGCTGGAGTCGGTGGTGCGGGAGCAGCAGATGCCGTCACAGCTGTGGGCGTAGCCGGTGTAGCAGGCTTTGGCGGGGGTGCTGCTGGCTTTGGAGGAGCGGGTTTTTCTGGCTTAATCCCCTTTTCCCACGCCGGACCTGAATACATGTCTGTCGTTAACCCATTAGTTTTCCATTTTTCTTCAAAATCAGCCGCAGCTTTGTTCGGTGTTTCACCGACTCCCGTGACATCATTCCAAGGGTAGACTTTGGGTCCAATCTGACACTCGGAATCCGTACGCCGTAAATATAATGCGATCGGATTACCCCGGTAGGGGCCAAGAAAAATATGGACGGATCCGACGTACTCGAGCAATGAGGCCATAAGGCCCTCCAAGGAATGCTCATGATGCCACAAGAGATGACGAAGGGGCAAGACTGTTGGAGAACTAGCCGATGTCGCCGTGTGGTCTGATCCTACCAGTTGATCTCAAGTACCAGCACAAAAAGGAAGCTGGTATCCCTAGTCAGATATCGGTCTTCGCGAATCGTCCACGAGTTTGGTGAATGGAACGCAAAAGAGTTTTGTGGCTTCGGCAGCCGACGACAAGTGTTGCATCAGAAATCGTCACCGGTCGATAGGAACGCAAAAACCGCTCTTTTAAGCGTCGAATCCGGGCGAAAGATTGCGCCAGCCGCCCTTCTGACAGATCGCCCGATGTGGCAGCCTTTTCAACAGCATGGAAGGCCGCGACGATCCTGTCGCGATCTTTGCAGATCAATGGCATGTCACAGCCGGCCTGGATGGCTTGCACCGCCGCCTCCCCGATGCCGAAGTGATCGATAATCGCGTGCATCTCGAGATCGTCCGTCAGGACGACGCCATCGTAGTATAACTCCTCACGAAGAAATCTCCCAATGATCGTTGGAGAGAGTGTCGCTGGACGAGTCTCATCCAGAGCCCTATAGACAACATGGGCGGTCATCAATGTGGCCACACCGTTCGCAACCGCGTGTCGAAAAGGAGGAAATTCAATGTGTTCAAGCCGTGCACGATCCGCCGTCACGATCGGCAATTCTTTATGCGAGTCGGAGTTGGTGTCACCATGTCCAGGAAAGTGTTTCCCACAGGCGACGACAGCATTGTCCTGAAGTCCTCCCACAGTGGCCAATCCCAGTTTTGACACGACATGAGGGTCTGCGCCGAATGCCCGGTCGCCGATCACCGGATTCAAGGGGTTGCTGTTCACATCCAGTACGGGGGACATATTCATGTTGATGCCGACGGCTTTGAGTTCTTTTGCCGTAGTGGCCGCCGCCGCATAGGCCAATTCCGAAGAATGGCATTCCCCCAACACTGCGCACGGGGGAAAGATGGTGAATTCTTTCGGCAACCGTGAGACACGTCCGCCTTCTTGATCGATCGAGACCAGGAGTGGGATGTGTGGACTGCAGCGTTGCAGCGCGTTCGTTAAGTCCACGATCTGTGCTGCTGATTCAAGGTTTCTTGCGAAGAGGATGACCCCGCCCGGCTTATACTCTGTGATAAATGCGGCCAGGTCCGACGAAACGGTTGTCCCATCGAACCCTATCATGAATAGCTGGCCGATCTGGTCGCGAGAGAACGTCATGCCTTTAGTAGCGAACGATTGACCAGGAACTGGATCAAGAGCCTCGTTCCGATGCCGGTGGGTCCCTTGGGGATATACGCTCGTTCCCGTTCGCTCCAGTCCGTGCTCGCGATGTCCAGATGTACCCATGGGCAATCGCCGACAAACTTGCTGAGGAACAGCGCAGCAGTGATCATGCCACCCCCACGTCCGCCGATATTGCGCATGTCGGCCACATCGCTGCGTAATTGTTCGAAATAGTCTTCCCACAGCGGCATCTCCCAAACACGCTCCCCGGCCCGAAGGCCTGCCTGCCGGATCGCTTCCTTTAATCGTGTCTCAGTGCCAAACATCCCGATGGCGAATTGGCCTAATGCGACAACACAGGCTCCGGTCAGCGTGGCAATGTCGATGAGAGCAGCCGGCTTAAACCGGGTGGCATAGGCAAGGCCGTCGGATAAGATCAATCGACCCTCGGCATCGGTGTTTTGGACTTCCACCGTTTTGCCGGAGAGGGTCTTGACGACGTCACCGGGTCTCATTGCCCGACCCCCGGGCATGTTCTCGGCGACGGGAAGAATGCTGATCAGATTCAGCGGAAGCTTCAAGCGAGCAGCCGCCCGGATGGTGGCCAGCACCTCTGCCCCGCCGGTCATATCAGCTTTCATCTGCTCCATATTCTCCGACGGTTTGAGCGAGATGCCCCCAGTGTCGAAGGTGATGGTCTTTCCGACAAGGACCACCGGCCGTTCATCTTTCTTTTTGGCTCCGTCGTACTGAAGAATAATGAACTTCGGCGGCTCGTGGCTGCCTTTGGCGACTCCCAGCAAGGCGCCCATGCCAAGAATTTCCATATCCTTCTGCTCGAGGATTTTCACCTTGATGCCGGTCTCTTTCGCGACGGCCTTTGCTTCCTGAGCGATCCTCGTCGGCGTCATCACATTGGAGGGATGGTTGGATAGATCTCTGACAAACACCGTGGCTTCGGCAGTGGCCACCCCACGACGAATGCCCTCCGAGATCTGATCCAGCTCACGTGTGTGTGGGGTCAAGACTGTCATCGCCGTTAATTCTTTGTTCGTCGGCGCATCACTCCGATACGTGGTGAACTGATAGCTCCCCAAGATGGCCCCTTCGGCCATCGCCTGTGCCACATCTAATGACGAACAGTCGCGAGGTGTGAGGTTAGGAAGCGCGACTGCAAAGGCGCGGGACTTTGCACTGCGTACCCGTTTGACGGCATGACCCATGGCCTGGCGAAACTGATCAAGGCCCAAAGTGCTTTTCTTACCCAGTCCTACAAGAACCAGCCGTTTCGCGGGAATTTTCCCGTGTGTATGAAATAGGACGACTTCGTTGGCCTTCCCCTCGAATTCCTTCGATTGGAGGAGTCCGTGAAGTGCCCCGCCGAGAGCCCGATCCAGCAACGCCGCGTCTTCCTTCGAGAGTCCCTCCCCCTCGCAATGCAAGAGAACAAGCGCATCCGTGGTCTCTGTATCGACTCGTCCTTGTTTGGGTTTGACCCGCATGATGTCCATTCAGTTCTCCTTCGTGATGCGTCAATCAACAACCAGCCTCTGTCACTCGCGGATGGTTACCTTCATACTCCCCTCATGTCGGGTGCCCAGATGTGCTTATGCATTTGCAACTGAAGGCGGACCGGTAGTCGATCTGCCAATATCCACTCGGTCAGGTGACGAGGATCCAGCACGTCGAACACCGGACTAAAAAGGACCGGACAGCGCTCAGTCAGCCGGAATCGATCCAGGATGCTTTTGGCCCAGTCATAGTCGATCCGGTCTTGGATGACGAATTTCACTTCGTCCTGCGACCTCAGGCGCTCGACATTGGGCCAGTGCATCCGATCCGTCATACCGCTTCCCGGACACTTCACATCCAAGATGATCCGAACCGATGGATCAATCAAAGCGGTATCCACGGCCCCGCTTGTTTCAAGGAGAACGGTGAATCCTTCTTGGCACAAGCGGCGGAGTAAAATATTGGAATCCGTCTGGGCCAAGGGTTCACCACCCGTGATCTCTACCAACGGACAATCGTATGATCGTATCTTTGCAAGAATATCATCGACGGATTGCTCAGATCCTCCGAAGAAGGCATATTCCGTGTCACACCACGTACAGCGAAGTGGGCACCCGGTCAGCCTCACAAATACGCAAGGCCGCCCGACAAAGGTCGATTCACCCTGCACGCTGTGAAAAATTTCCGTCACGCGCATGAAAAAGATGCCCTGCTCATCGGTGTGTTGATCGGATGACCAGCTGAGGAAACAGAGTGCCCTGGCTGACGCTCATCGCCATTTCACAACTGGCCAGTTCTTGCGTCGAGCGATGGAGGCCATTCCACGAATTGGATTCACGACGGTCGGGTGACCCACGGCTCGCAGCAAGTCCAGATCACCAGGACTGTCTCCGTACGCATAGCATTGGGAGAGATCCAACGTCAGTTCATGGGTCAATCGATCGATCAGTTGGCGTTTCCCTTGTCCGTATGGAAGCGGGGGGATGAGAAAACCGGTATAGAGGCCGTTCATCTGCTCCAACCGACTGGCAAAGCATCGATCGGCTCGAAGAGCATCTGCGACGGGAGCGATCAAGAAATCGATGGACCCCGTCACGAAAATGATGGCATGGCCGGCTCGTCGATGCTCTTCAAGTTTCCGCATGGCGGAGGCTGAGACGCGAGGGCATAATTCTTCCCGACAGAATTCTTCGCCCAACGGTTGGATGACTTGCGAAGGTTTTCCGGCCAGGTACAGCTTGCGCGATCGGAGTGGATGCAGCGAGAGAGTCGGTAGATGTCGCAGCAGCCACGAGACACTCTCTCGGGCTTCAGGCCAGCCGACGACACCGCGTTGCCACAGCCAACGGAAAAACCTGACTTCGCTGGCTTCGCCGGGCAGAATGGTATTGTCGACATCGAAGAATGCGGCAATGGAGGAGGAGAGCCCTCGTTGATCCGTCCGTATCATGGAAGTGCGACTCAGGCACAAAAAATCAGGTGCTGATTCTACCGGAGGTTCGGTTGATTGACAACAATTTTACCCTACTCATATAATGCGCACTCATTTCTCCCTCATCGCTGATGCAGGTCTCTGTGCAGGATGCTCAAACAAGCCTGCGACAAGGCCGCAGCGAGCGAAATCCTGAGGCGTACTCCCGAGTACGTTGCGGGTTTCAACGATGCAAGGATACAGTGGTAGGCATCGTATCGATATCCTGCTGAGTGCCGAAGTGGTGGAATGGCAGACACGCACGTTTGAGGGGCGTGTGGCGAAAGCCGTGCGGGTTCAAGTCCCGCCTTCGGCACCATCGGTTTGAACTCCGTCAGTAGACTCCCTCAAAACCCCACCGGTCCACTTGGACCTAGACTTTCGGCCCTATCTCATAGGACACTGGTGCCCGCCGTGTGCCTATTTTTGCATCTCTGAGTGACAAGCGATGAGATCGCCTTATCCCAAGCCACCTCCCAGCCTGTTGTTACGGCATGAAGCAGTTGCGTATCTCACCCCAACTTTTCTTCGATCAGGGGTCCCCATTCACTCAGTAAGGAGCCTTGTATGATCTCTACCAGCAACCTTTCTGTGTTGGATCTGCTGCGCAGGCGGATCGTCGATCTCTCGCGCGAGCTGGCCGAACGGGACAGTGTGTTGCACGAGCGATCGCGCCACCTCCGTGTTGCGCAGTCTCTGGCCCATCTGGGTAGCTGGGATTGGGAGATCGAGAGCGGCGAGATTCGATGCTCGAATGAGGTCCATCGCATATTCGGTCGCGAACCTGGGTCGTACCACACGACCTTTGAGGTCTTGGTATCGGCACTTTTACCGGAGGATCATGATCGGGTCGTCGCGGCAATCAATGATGCGCTGGGGGGAAAGGCGCCGTTGGATCTGGAGTACAAGATCGTTCGTCCAAGCGGTGACGTGCGGATGATCCATTGCTGTGGCGAGGTCCTCCGCGACGATAAGGGAACACCATGTCGCATGTCCGGGTCCGTTCAGGACATCACCGAACGGAAACGGATGGAGGAGGCGGTGCGAGAGAGTGAAGACCGGTACCGAACGTTGGTCGAACTATCACCTTCTGGGGTCTTCGTCTTCTGTGAAGGCCGGACCGTGTATGTCAACCACAGAGGCGCCATTCTCATGGGAGCGAATGACCCCCATGAAATTCTCGAGCGACCGATGTTCGAATTTATCCATCCAGATTTTCACCAAGAGGTCCGTGAGAACGTGGAGCGCTTACTTGTCGGGAGAGCGTCCGTCCATAGCGCGGAACGGATCTATCTCAAAAAAGACGGAACACCGGTTCCGGTTCAAGTTGAGGCGGCGCGGATCACGTGGAACGGCACGCCTGCCGTCATCGCCCTGGTGTCGGATATCACTGATCGGCAGCAGACTGAGGAGGCCCTGCGTGCCAGCGAGGAACGGTTTGCCAAGGCGTTCAGAACGAGCCCCCATCCTATTGTCATCAGCGAGATGGAGACTGGTCGGCTGGTGGATGTCAACGATGCTGCACTGACGCTGTTGGGGTATCGCAGGGAAGAGATTGAGACACCCACCACCCTGCTAGAGATGGGGATTTGGCATTCTGCCGAGGAGCGAGCACAATTTGTTGATGGATTGAATCGTACGGGATCAGTCCGCAACATGGAAGTAAAACTGCGGAGGAAAAACGGTGAAATCCGCCAGTCTCTTCTATCCTCGGAACTGATCGAATTGAACGGCAAGCAATGTAGTGTGACGGTTGGAGATGATATCACCGATCGGAAACGGGCTGAAGACGAGTTGCGCCGATCTCACACTTTCTTGCGGCAGGTGATCGACAGCGATCCGAACTTTATCTTCGCGAAGGATCGGGAAGGGCGGTTTACGATGGTCAACAAAGCGGTTGCCGATTGTTACGGAAGCACGGTAGAGAATCTCATCAGTCAGTCGGACGCTGACTTTAACCCCAATGTGGAAGAGGTGGAGTTCATTCGCCAGAAGGATCTCCAGGTCTTGGATTCTCTGCAGGACTGCTTTGTCGCTGAGGAAAAGATCACCGATTGGTCTGGAAAGACGCGCTGGCTGCAGACGATCAGGCGACCGATTGTCGATGAAGATGGACAGGCCCACATGGTGCTTGGTACGGCGACCGATATTACGGAGCGCAAGCAGATGGAAGAGATGCTCCTACAACGGGAACGAGATCTGAGCGCCGCACTTCAGGAGCGGGAACGGATCAGCCAGGACCTCCACGATGGTATTCTCCAATCTCTCTATGCGGCTGGGCTTGGGTTAGAGACGTGTAAGCTGCTGATCGCACAACAACCAGAACACATCACCGACGACCTTGTCAGGACATTAGATCAGTCAATTGGGCAACTCAACGACGTGATGGGAGAGGTGCGAAATTTTATTATGGGTCTCGAGTCCCACCTCATGCAAGGGGGTGACATCTCGACGGCCTTGCGGACCATGGTCCAAACCATGTGCGGTGTATCTTCGGCCACATGTCGGGTGCGGATCGACGACGAGGCTGGGGAGTATATCTCAACCGAGTCGGCGCTCCATCTCATCAATATCGTGCGGGAAGGGTTGAGTAATTCCATCCGTCACAGTCATGCCACACGCATTACCGTGTCATTGGGACGGCTCGTCGGTTCTATCCGGCTGACGATCATTGATAACGGTATCGGATTCAATCCCAAGTCGGTCCACGGTGTCGGTCATGGGTTAGAAAACATGGCGGCGCGGGCTGTAAAAGTTGGTGGGTTGTTCGCCGTACGATCGGAACCGGGTAAAGGCACAAGAATTCTGCTCGACCTTCAAAAGGATACAAGAGGATCTATCTGAGAGGCAGACCCCGGTCTGTCACCGTTGGTTCAACCTGCCTCGCGCATCCCATATCCCGAAGGCCCTAGGCCATTCGGATCTAGACTTTCATCCACTCTCATAGGACACTGCTCACCTCATTGGGACCTTTTCTTAGGAACCAGTAGCTGGACGTTGGGCGAAGAGTTTTTCTTGGCGAAAGCCACTCTCATTCAGTGTTGCGAGGCGTACGCCAGGCCACTTTCGTGAGCCAAGCCATTCTCGCCCTATTGTCGATGTTGCGCAGCAAGGAGCCTGATCATGAGTCCGATAAGTCATCCTCCTGAAGTAGAGCTGTTGCGAAAGCAGGTCGCCGACTTAGCGCGTGAATTGTCAGAACGAGACCAGGCCTTTCGTCATCACAATCGACAGCTGGACGACGAGGTACAAGATCTTCGGGAGCAATCCGAAATGTTTCGTGCCATCGTCGCTGGGACCGCAGCGGAGACCGGCGAAGACTTTTTTCACACGTTAGTGCTCCATCTGTGCTCGGTGTTCGGCGTGCAATATGCAATCGTCGGGGAGGTCCAACGAGAGGCCACCAAGACCATTCGTACCATTGCCGTCGCTTCAGGAGGCTCCCTCGTCGAGAATTTTGACTACCCTCTCGTCGGCACGCCCTGCGAATCAGCATTGAGATACTCTTTTGCGTGCTTCGAGCGAGACGTACGGGCTTCGTTTCCGACCTTCGAACGATTGGACCAGCTGCAGGTCGAGGGCTATTGTGGGGTGCCGCTCAGTGCGAAAGACGGCACGGTCATCGGGCTTCTCGTGGTCATGGATACCAAGCCCTTGCCACATGCCCAACGACTGAAATCGCTGATGACTGTTTTTGCATCGCGCGCCGGAGCCGAACTCCGGCGTCGCCAGGTGGAAACCAAACTGAATCATCAGCAACGCCATTTGATTGAATCCCAAGCCCTGGCGCACCTCGGTAGCTGGGACTGGGATATAGATCGCGGGGACGTGTGGTGGTCGGATGAACAATATCGGCTGTTTGGCTACGAACCGGGAACCGTTCGAGTAACTCACGAGACGTTCCTGCGCGCGCTCTATCCGGACGATTATAGCTACGTGCGAGATGCCATCAACAATGCGCTGGCAGGCCGGGCTATCTTCGATGTGGAATGTCGCGTGGTCCGTCCAAACGGTGAGATTCGAGTGCTCAACTGCCGCGGCGAAGTCTTTCGTGATACCAGCGGTCGCCCGGTTTCCATGTCCGGTAGCATGCTCGACATTACCGAACGCAAGCAAGCCGAGGAGGCGCTGCGGACCTCGCAAGAGAAGCAGTGGCAGGCTCTCCAGGCGTCAAGTACCGGCTTGTGGGATTGGAATACGGAAACGAATGCCGTGGTCTTTTCCGACGAATGGAAGCGCCAGCTTGGGTATGAAAAGACGGAGCTCGTGGACTCATTCGAGACCTGGGAGTTGCTGCTCCATCCGGAAGATCATGATCGCGCCATTTCGTACCTACGGAACTATGTATGTAAACGTGAGGGAGACTATCGGCAGGCATTTCGTCTGCGGCACAAGGATGGGACGTATCGATGGATTGAAGCGAGAGCTGCGTTTGTGGCGGAATCCGATGGCCGCCAGATCCGTCTCCTTGGTTCGCATACGGACATCACCGATCGCAAAATGATGGAGGAGGTTGTACGGGAGAGCGAAGAACGATACCGAAAATTGGTTGAGCTATCCCCTTCAGGCGTCTTCGTCTTCTGTGAGGGACGGACCGTCTATGTCAATCACACAGGCGCCGTTCTCATGGGAGCGTCGGATGTGCAGGAAATTCTTGACCGGCCGACATTCGACTTCATCCATCCTGACTATCATCAGGAAGTCCGTGAGAATGTGACACGGCTGTTGAGCGGAGGAGTGTCCGTTCATAGTGCAGAGCGAATCTATCTAAAGTTAGATGGAACACCGGTTCCGGTTCAGGTGGAAGCAGCACGGATCATGTGGAACGGCAAGCCCGCTATCCTGGGGCTCTTTTCCGATATTATCGAGCGCAAGGCGGCGCAAGAAGCCGTTGCCGCGCTTAATACTACGCTAGAACAACAGGTGTGCGACCGGACCGAGGCGTTACGTCGGAGCGAAGAGCGGTTTCGTCAATTTTTCGATCACGCGCCAAACGTCACATGCCTGAAGGATCACGACGGTCGCTATGTGTATACCAACCGACGATTCGACGAGGTTTTCGGGCTGGCTCCTGGCATGGCCATAGGAAAGACGGATAAGGAACTGTTTTCACCCGAAGAAGCTGATCAGTTTCAATCGCATGATCGAGAGGTGTTAGCGAGTGGACGAGGACAGGAGTTCGAGGAGGTCACGCAACAGAAAGATGGGATTCATACCAGTCTCGTGGTGAAATTCCCTATGACTGATGCCGCTGGGCATCTCGTTGCCATCGGTGTCATCGCGACCGATATTACAGAGCGGAAGCGCGCTGAGGAGGCGTTGTGGGAGAGCCAGGCGCGGTTCCAGCAGTTTGCCGAGTCGGTCGGTTCGGCTTTCTGGATTGCGGAGGTGACGGCTGACGAAAGGAAGGTGCTGTACGTCAATTCGGCATTCACCTTCATCTGGGGCATTGAGCGAGAGGAGATCTACCAAAATTGGTTTCTCTGGCTCGACTCTATCCATCCGGACGATCGTATGCAGGTGAAGACAATTTATGATCGATTTCTTCGCGGAGGGATGACCGCAGTGTTCCATTGCGAATACCGGATCGTGGCACGAGACGGCCGTATCCGCTGGATTTCCGATCGCCGAGTCAGAATGGCTGGGTGGGAGAATCGCATTGCGGGTATTGCAGAGGATATTACAACTCACAAGCAACAGTTTGCACTCATGAAGCAGACAGAAGCGATCGGTAAGATTGGGGGATGGGAACTTGATTTTGTAACCAACCGTCTCCGATGGAGTGAGGAAACATACCAGTTGCACGACACAACGCCGGAGTTGTACAGCCCAACGGTGGAAACCGCCTTGAATTTCTACACACCCGAGAGTCGTTCCCGTATTGCCGAAGCGCTTGCGCAAGGGATGACGCAGGGGATGCCCTGGGATCTCGAAGTGGAGCTCATCACGGGAAAGGGACGGCAGATTGCCGTGCGGGCTGCCGGTAAGGTCGATGTTCTTGAAGGCCGAGCAGTTCGGGCCTACGGAACGTTTCAAGACATCACGGAACGCAAACGTGCAGAGCAGGCTCTCCGACTTGCCCATGATGAACTGGAGCACAAGGTCGTCGAGCGTACCGCAGAATTGCAGGCCAGTGAGGAGCGCTATGCGCGTGCTACCGCGATCGGAAAAGTCGGGGTATGGGACTTGGATGTTGTCAAGGAGCACTACCACGGGGATGCCAATCTGAAAGCTCTGTTTGGCTATGCCCCCGATGAGCTTTCAACCGATCCCTTTGCCTGGTTAAATGTGGTTCATCCGGACGACCGGCCGATCGCCATGAAGCATTGGGAACTGATGCAACGCGGAGCGGCTGAAGAGTGCCACTACGAGCTTCGCATGGTGAAGAAGGATGGCTCCACAATATGGACGGATGTTCGATGTCATGCAGTGCGTGACCAGGACGGACGGTTGACCCGCTTGATTGGTGCGACCGTTGACATCACTGAACGTAAGGCGACGGAGGAGGCACTGCGGGCCAGCGAGGAACTATTTTCGAAAGCGTTCCGGTCCAGCCCGGACCCGATGATGCTGGTGGAGCTAGACTCCGGCCGATGGCTGGATGTCAATGATGCCTGTCTTACCGGTCTTGGGTATGCACGAGAGGAAGTAGTGGGGCGAAGGGGGGACGAGATTGAGCATTGGTTGACGCCGGATGAACAGATCCGCTTCATCGAGAGAGTGCAACGAGAGGGCTCGATCCGCAATTTTGAAGCCGTCCTTCGAACCGCCGCCGGGGAACGCCGTGATTGCCTTGTGTCCGCGGAGCGGATCGAGTACCACGGCAAATCGTGCATGATCACACTGAGCAAAGACATTACGAAACGGAGGCAAGCGGAACAGGCGCTCTGGAAGAGTCGACAAGCAATTCGGGCGCTTCATGATATCTCGTCCGCTCAGGGGCAGTCGTTCAAGGATCGGGTTGAAGCCCTCCTCCAGCTGGGATGCCGCATCTTCGACTTACCAGTCGGGATGGAGACCATTGCCCTAGGAGAAGAGTTAGAGGTGAAACGGTTGAACGCGCCCAGCACGGTTTTCTACGAGGGCATGCGTGTGCCCCTGAACAAGACATATTGTAGTGAGACTCTTCGCCGAGGCGGACCGCTGAGCTTCGAACATGCTGGGGCCTCTCCAGAGTGGCAGGGACACCCAGCCTATGCCGCACTAAAGTTGGAGTCGTACATCGGCACCGTGATTAGTGGACTAGAGCGCACCTACGGGACCCTGTGTTTTGTGGGTGTTGAACCCAGGACAAGAGATTTTACCGAAACCGAGAAAGATTTCATTCAACTCATGGCACGGTGGCTCGGTGGTGAGCGAGACCGCCAAGCGGCCCTAGACGATTTGCGTCAAAGCGAGGAGCGATACCGAACGCTCTATGATGAGACTCCTTCCATGTATTTCACTGTGGATAGCGCGCGAATCATCAGGTCTGTCAACCAATATGGCGCGCAGTACTTGGGCTACCGTGTGGAGGACCTTGTCCAGAAGTCGGTGGAGACGATTTTCTTCGAAGAAGATCGAGCGCGCATTTGTGCCGAGATGGAAACGTTCTTCCGTCATCCGGAAGGCGTCGCGCAATGGGAGTTTCGCAAGGTGCGAGGGGATGGGACGGTGTTGTGGGTACGCGAGGTTGCACGTGTGTTGCGCAGCCAGGACGGAGAATCATTAGCTCTGATCGTGTGCGACGATATCACCGAGCGCAAGCGAGCGGAGCACAGCCTTCGGGAAAGCGAGGAACGATTCTCAAAAGCCTTCAGAGCAAGTCCTCATCCGATTGGGATCACCGAGGCCGGATCGGGCCTTTGTATCGAGGTCAATGATGCTTGTCTGGAGCTGTTCGGCTTTCGTCGAGAGGAAGTGATCGGCAAGACCACATTGATGCTCGGCATTTGGCCGAATCTCGAAGATCGAGTGCGGGTCATCGAGCGCCTCAGAGCCGGGGAGCCGGTGCGCAACATGGAATTTGCTTTGAAGACCAAAGCAGGTGCGTTGCGTTACTTTCTGGCATCCGCTGATCTCGCAGAGCTCAATGGAACGCTCTGTGTGGTTACCGTTGCGAGTGACATTACGGAGCGAAAGGAAGCGGAGGAAGCGCTGCGGAATAGCGAAGAGCGCTTTGCCAAGGCGTTCCAAGCCAGCCCCCATCCGGTCGTCATCAGCGAGCTGGACACCGGTCGAGTGGTCGATATCAACGAGGCTGCGTGTCAGCTGTTTGGGTATTGTAAAGAAGAGGTGGTGGAGCACACGACGATACAAATAGGGCTCTGGGATTCTATGGAAGAACGGGCCCAGTACCTTGAGCTGTTGAGGCGAGAAGGGTCAGTCCGGAATGCGGAAGTGAAACTGCGGAGCAAGAGCGGCGAGGTCCGACAGTGCCTCTTATCATCTGAACTGATCATGCTGAACGGCAAGCAATGCTCGGTCACGGTCGGTGATGACATCACTGAGGGCAAGCGCATGGGGAAAGCGCTGCGGTTGACCCAGTTCTCCGTGGATCAGGCTGTGGAAGCGATTTTGTGGCTCGATCCGACCGCTCGGATATTCAATGTCAACGATACGGCGTGCCGAATGTTGGGGTATTCACGACAGGATTTGATATTGATGACGGTGCATGACATTGACCCCAATTTTCCTGTCGAGCGATGGCCGGAGCATTGGGGTCACGTGAAGGATCGAGGTGCGTTGGCATTCGAGGCAAAATATTGGTCGCGCACCGGTGAGATACTGGATATGGAGGTCACCTTCAATTATCTGCAGTACGACGGGAAAGAGTACGGCTGTGCGATCTTGAGGGACATCGGAGAACGCAAACGAGCCGAAGCGGAGCTGCGACGTTCCCATACGTTTTTGCGACAAGTCATCGATACGGACCCAGACCTTATCTTTGCCAAGGACCGTGAAGGACGGTTTTCGGTCGCGAACAAGGCTGTCGCTGACTGGTATGGGACGACTGTGGATGACTTGATCGGGAAAACAGACGCTTATTTCAACCCCAATGCGGATGAGGTGGAGTTTTTCCGAGAAAACGATCTTGAGGTGATGAATTCCGGCCAAGATCGGTTTATCCCGGAGGAGAAATTCACCGATGTGAACGGAAACATTCGTTGGTTGCAGACGATCAAAAGACCGATTTACGACGATCAGGGGCAGGTTCATATGGTGCTCGGTGCGGCGACCGACATTACTGAGCGCAAGAGAATGGAGGAGATGTTGCTGCAGCGGGAACGAGATTTGAGCGTCGCGCTCCAAGAGCGAGAGCGCATCAGTCAGGATCTCCATGACGGTATTCTCCAATCGCTATACGCCGTGGGGCTTGGGTTAGAGGGTTGTAAACCGATGATCCGGCAACAACCAGAAGAGGTCGCAGCAAAATTCATGTCAACGCTCGATCATGCGATCGGGCAGCTCAATCAAGTGATGGGAGAGGTTCGTAATTTTATCGCGGGTCTTGAGTCTGAGGTGATCCAGGGTGGGGATTTCCCAACGGCACTACGAACCATGGTCCAAACGATGTCCGGTTCTTCTTCGGCGAAATGTCGGATACGGATCGACGATGCGGCAGCACGCCGCTTGTCGACCGAACAGGCACTTCATATTATCAATGTTGTTCGCGAAGGACTGAGTAATGCGTTGCGGCACAGCCGAGCCACGCGGATTATGGTTTCCCTCCGGGAACTCGTCCACACGACTCGTCTCACCATTCGAGACGATGGCATCGGGTTTAATGCGCGGTCGGCTCAAGGCGTTGGTCACGGGTTACGGAACATGGCGGCACGGGCTCAAAAGGTCCGTGGGTCGTTTGCCCTTCAATCGAAACCATGGAAGGGGACGAAAATCTTACTCGATCTTCCAAAGGATGGTCACTATGCTCACAACTAAAACTCAAGTTCAAACCATTCGTGTCTTGCTTGTCGACGATCACGAAGTGATTCGCGTGGGGCTTCGGACCGTCCTGGCACAAAACCAGGGCATCACCGTGGTAGGCGAAGCCGGTACCATGGCCGATGCTGTTCAGCAGACCCAGAAGCTGAAACCAGACGTCGTCTTGATGGATGTGCGTCTTCCGGATGGTTCCGGTGTCGATGCCTGCCGAGAAATTCTTGGGACGCTGCCGGGCACGCGAGTCATTTTTCTGACGTCCTACGCGGACGACGACTCGGTGCTGGCCGCGGTGCTCGCTGGCGCGCATGGCTATGTGCTCAAGGAAATCGACTCGCCGGGATTGCTGGAGGCCATCCGTTCGGTCGCCAAGGGCCAATCCATCTTGGACTCTACCGTGACCGAACGGGCTCTGAGGTGGCTGCGAGGACTCCACGATCTACCATCGACTCCAGGGACCGACCAACTTTCATCGCAAGAAGAACGAGTCGTCGCCTTGGTGGCCGAGGGGAAGACCAACAAGGAAATTGCCGTGGCGCTTGGGCTCAGCGACAAGACCGTGAAAAACTATCTCGCAAACGTTTTTCAGAAGCTTCGTATCACACGTCGTGCGCAGGCGGCCGCCTTCTTCGTCAAGCGGCAAGGCTGAAGCGACAACATTCGGCTCTACTATTCTAGGGGCAAAATTTCACTCGCCTTGTGACCTTTATCTCTGGGCATTTTCTCGCAATTCACATAGGCTAGCTTTGGGTAGTTGTTGTCACAAGTAACGATGTGTGCCTACCGGAAGGCTGTCCTGCATGACTGCTGGTCTCTTCCTAGGGTTGCTCCTGCTCGTGGGTTTCTCCCTCTGGTTCGCAATTCGACAGTACCAAGAGAACGTCCTGAAGTCGCGGGTTATTGCGGCCACGAATTGCAGCGTCCTTGTGACGGATGCGACGCTCCCACATCACCCCGTTCTGTATGTGAATCACGCGTTCCTGTCGTTGACCGGCTATGCCGAGCAGGACGTGGTCGGACAAACAACGGTGATATTGAACGGCCCCGCAACTGATCGCGTGTCGATTGAGAAACTTGCATTGGCACTCCAAGACGGGCGGGAGTGCCGGGTATCGCTCCGCCACTACAGGAAAAATGGGACGTCGTTTTGGAATGAAGTGACGTTGTCTCCGATTCAAGATCGGAGAGGACGGGTTCGGTCGGTCATCTGGGTGATGCGAGATGTCTCCCGCCTCCTACAAGTGCAAGCAGAACTACATCAGATGCCGTCTCCCACATTTCTATGCGATCTCGCCTCCGAAGGTATGCTTGTCACGGCTGAATCGGAGATCGTGTATGTCAACAAGGCCGGCCTACAGATCCTCGGTGCCGGATCCGCCGAACAAGTCATCGGTAACCCGTACCTCGATATTGTGTACGGTGAGTTGCAGGAATCCGTCCGCCTATGGATTGTACAGACAATACGATCGAGTCATTCGACCAAGCGACTGGAAACGCAATTCCTACGATGTGACGGACAGGGCGTTGTTGTTGAACTGTCTGTTGCTCCAATTCTGTGGGAAGGGAAAGAATCCGTTCTGATCTGCTTTTCGGACATTTCTCGGCAGAGGCAAATTGAAACCCAATCATTCCACGCCGGACATCTGCTGGGGAAAGGTCAGAGTATCGCGGACAATGAACACTGGGGGTGGGCAATCGGTCATGGGGCTGAGATTTGGTCGGAAGAGCAATACCGTGTTTTTGGATACGAGCCGGGTTCGGTTCCACCGACGTATGAGACCTTTAAGAAGGCTCTTCATCCAGAGGATCGCGATCGCGTGCTCACGTTGGTCGAGGAAACATTCACTTCCGACCGTCCCTATGATATCGAATGTCGAATTATCCAGCCTGGGGGTGATGTTCGATTTGTCCGTTGCCGTGGAGTGCTCATCCAGGGCTCTTCCGATCAGCCAATTCGCATGTCTGGGAAGATTGAAGACATCACGGACTACAAGCTTGTCGCGGCCATGGCGGAAGAACGCGATCATCAATTTAAGACCGTCATGGAGGCGGTTCCTAACGGGATGCTCCTGACTCGCCAAGATGGGACGATCTCTCTCGTCAATAGCCACGTCGAACGCATGTTTGGGTACGTTCGGGACGAGTTGTTAGGCCGACCCGTCGAGTGTTTGCTTTCAGTACGAGATCGCGAGCCGCAGCGGAACGCGCGCGCCACCTGTTGTTCACCCGGTGCATCAGATCTCATGAGCGTCAGTCGGAAAGTGCATGGACTTCGCAAGGACGGCTCAGAATTCCCGGTTGAAATCTGTCTGCATCCCATTGATCCGTCCAAAGGGAAGACCATCTTAACCACCATGATCGATCTCACGGCTCCCGAGCGGACCGACGAAGCACTCACAGATATCAAGGCGAGATTCGATCTTGCCGTCCTGGCGGGACAGGTTGGGACCTTTGAGCATGATCATCGGACGAACACTCAGGTCTGGTCACCGATTTTGCGTGACATCTATGGGGTCAGCGGCGATGAATTGCCTTCGTTCGAACGCTATTTGGAACTGGTTCACCCAGGCGACCGGGAGAGGATGCGTTGTGCAGCCTTACGTGTACTTGATACGGGGAAAGAGGGACTGTACACGGTTGAGCACAGACTCATCCGGCCGAATGGAGCGGTTCGGCACATCAGTCTTTGCACTCTGACACGATTTGATGGTGAGGGGAGTAAGCGGCAACCTGTACATACGATAGGGATGCTTGTGGATATTACTGATCGTGCGAATACCGCGGTGGCGGTACGAGTCGTAGAAGAAATGGAGACCATGAGAACCTTGATCGGTGGTATTGCCCATGAGCTGAACAATAGTCTCACCGCGGTACTGGGTTTCAGCGAGTTGGCACTGGCGTTGATCCCTGCCGAGACCAAAGCTCATCGCCATATCACCCAGGTGATCGGTGCGGGGCGAAAAGCTCGAGAGGTGGCTCAAAGAGTTCGCCGCGCCTTAGACCAGGCTTCGTCATACTCAGTATCCAGGTCGGTTGACCAAGACCCATCCACACTACCTAACGAGGTCTCGGATTCCGTCGGTCCTCGTAGTTGACGATCAGGACCAAGTTCGTCAGCTGATCAGAGAGACTCTCGAACAAGCGGGCGATGAGGTTGAAGAAACCTGCAACGAGGAAGAGGGGCTTGAGCGGTATCGAAGGAAGTCGACCGATCGTGTGATCATGGACATCCTGATGCCTGAACCAGATGGGTTAGAAGGAATCATGATGCTCCGACGGGAATTTCCAAATTCTTGTGTGATAGCCATGACAGGAGGATGTGAAACAATCGGCGTCACCAATTTCTTGGATGTCGCCAAAATGCGTGGCGCCAGACAAACCCTTCAAAAACCCGTCGAGCTCAAGATTCTCCTGGAGACGGTCGCGGCGGAAGTGATGAGCTAACCGACGTCATCTCTCCCGTGTTCTCCCCATTGACATCACCACGTGCTCCCGTCAAACTCCGCCCTTTCGCGTTAGCCCCATCGTCATCATGAGACTTCTGAATATTGTCCTTGGCACTACGGTCGCTGCTGTTGGGTTCTGGTTGATTTGGGGAAGCGTTTCTCCGTTCATCGTGCTCGGATGGGCTTTCGCCGTGGGACTGTTCCTATGGGTGATGGCGGATTCGATCTCAAAGATATGGGCGTGGTCTACGCTGTTACTCGGCATAGAAAGCTTTGTATGGCCGATCGTGTTGATGCTGCAACTCAAAGGCGCATCGGACGAGCTTCCTGAAGCAGAAATGGGAACGATTCTATCGGCCGTCGTCATGGGTCTCTTTTCATCTGTATTCTGGGTATCATTCTCCTATGGGCTGTTCAATCGAGCTCGCAAAGCTGATTCAGCACCGTCCAAAGAACGACCTGCTCCGATGTCGGGATTGCGGGCGACGAAGAAGAAAAGAGTCGTTTAACTTTGACCGGTTTCAACCGGGTCTATGTCGATGACAAACTTGACCTGCCCTTTTCGGTACCGTCGTTCCAAGCTCTGCACGGAATCATGGACTCGATGGCTCAGCACCCGGCAATCAAGTGCTTTTACCAGCATGCGGTGCTGGTGGTTTCGAGGTTGTCTGTTGATGGCTGGTACAGGGCCTAACACGATGAGGGATTCCTGGTTATCGGCATTCCGACGAAGCTCTATAGCCCAGTGCTTTGCGGCTTCTTCCACAATCTCAGGGCTCATCCCAATAACCGACAGCTCGGCGAGGTGGCACAGAGGTGGGTAGTAAAGCAGTCGTCGTGCGGCATGCTCTTCCTCATAGAACCGATCGGGGTCTCCCGATAGCAAAGCCTGGACGGCATGATGTGCGGGGAAGCGTGTCTGCACGATGACGTGACCTCCTACCGATCCCGGGGAAGCTAAGCTTGCGGCATCAATCAGCAGGTGATAGGTCTGCTCGGCGGATCGAAAATCAGAGACGTGCAACCCAGAATCAGCCTGAAGAATGCCTATCAAATCATGTTGGGGCAGAGGCTCTCGACGAAACAGGGCTTGCGTCCCAATCAGAATATCCCAGGTCCCAGACCTGGCAGATTCCCACAGCTGGCGGGCGGAAGCCGGTCGCCGGAGCGTGTCACCATCGATCCGCGCAATCTTGGCATGGGGAAACAAACGTCGAGTGTCGGCCTCAACTCGTTCCGTGCCGTCTCCTAGAGGACTCATACGTGACGAATGACACGAAGGGCAGGAATCAGGCAACCGATCCGAGCTCCCACAGTAGCGGCAGGTGAGTTGGCCGATCTCCCGGTAGTAGGTGAACGGCACGGCACAAGCGGCACAGCGAGGAACCCAGCTGCAATCTCGACACACCAGGGTCCTCGCATATCCTTTCCTATTAAGAAAGAGCAGTATTTTCGAATGAGTCTGAAGGGCTTCCTGCATTGCCGAGATGAGTTTCCGGCTGAATAGAGTACCCCCTGGCTCCTTGCGAAGGTCCACCAGCTCAATCTTCGGCCGAAGCGCCAGATTCTGCTGAACCGTGTGATGCTCGGCTGCGGCGTCGAATTGTGACTCAAGAGATGGATGTTCGGAAGCAAGCACCAGGAGTGCGTGCTCACTCTCTGCTCTCAGCTCGGCGACCTCACGAGCATGATAGCGAGGCTCCTGCGGTTCTTTAAGAGCAGCGTCCTCCTCTCCTTCGATCCAGATCAGTCCAATCGATTCGATCGGTGCAAAAATGGCGGAGCGGGTTCCTACAATTACCGATGGTCGTGAACCGTGATTCTGTTCCAATCGGTCGGATTCCGAGGACGGATGTGCGAGAGTAATCTGAAGTCCTGTGAGGGTTGAGAGCAGTTGCTTGAGCCAGGCTGCTCTCGCACTTTCGCCGGTAACCACAAGGGTGGATTGCTTCAGTGAATGTGCCTGTTGAATGGCGTCGGCAAGCCTTCTGATTCGATGTGGCCATGGAGCATGCAGAACGAGTTTCTCCATATGATTGCTTTGGAGGCATTCCATGATGCGCGCTCTCCAAGATAAATCCGATTCCGGAAGGTTCGTAGGGGGGAGCACGGTATTCCTCAGCAGTCCATCCTCACGCTCGTACGCAACGAGCTTTCCGGGCCGTCTCTGGTGATCACCGCTGGTGTTGTCCAAAGGCACGAGGGTTAACCACGACTCCTTGATGAGGATATCGATCATGCGCAAGGTGCTGCTTCGTCGAGTCGGATGCAAAGTCGATGACAAGACTCCCTTCGTTCGACGGGCAATTCGCTGAAGAGTTGGTCGCAAGTCGTCGGGACAGCGGCCGGTCGCCAAGGCTGCTCGCCCCTGCGGAGTGACAACATATCGAGTGCGCGATGTCTGTCGCGTTACGAACGAGGAACATATAAGCCGAAGACATTGGCCCCAGGGTGCGACGTAATAGTTGGCGATCTTGCGGGAGAGTTCAAGCAGCTTGGGAGATAGGAACGGATCTTGTCCGTTCTGAACCAGAGCAGAGATCTCTTTAAGAGAAACGGTCTGTATCTCTATCGGAAGCTCATTGGTCAACGAAATGACCGCTCCTTCGAGTGCGACACGACCGAATGGAACCAGGACGCGGCTCCCAACGTCAATGGCCTGGGCTAAGACAGGTGGGACGAGATAGGTGAACGATTTCTCGATATGACGAGGAACAATCACATCCGCATAGAGTGTGGCTGTTCTGCTAATCGCGGTTGAATTTCCATCAAAAGCCATTCCGTATTCTATCAGTGGAGAAACACGAAGAATACCGGGTTTGCCCGTATGCTTGGGTAAGAGAGTCGGTCGATGGACCTGGGCAATCCAGGGGCTCAGCGTTTGCTGAACCCCTGGATAGTGTCGAGGTTAATCCGTTGGTGTTCCCGCAGCTGGTTGTTGAGGCAGATCTTGTTTATTCGTGTCTGTCGACGTTGCGCCGCTCGGGTCAGCGCCATTTACAGCGCTTGTGCCATCACCACTTCCAGACGTCTGTGGGGAATCGCCTACCGACAGGGTTCCGCGACGAGGAGAGTCAGTTGAATCGGAGAAAGCAGCGTTCGCGGGAGTCTGGGAGTCGCTGTTATCGCGCGCATTCAGAGTGGAAAGGTTGCCACCCGTCGATTGCGCTTGAGTCTCAGCTTCTGGTTTAGGTGCCGAGGTATCGTGGTTGGGATTGTACAGAACAATTTCAACCCGTCGATTTTTCTGGCGGCCTTCCTCAATGGAATTCGTGGCGGCTGGCTTGGTGTCTCCGAGTCCCTCGACGCTGAGACGGGATGGTTCTACCCCACCCTTCTCCAGAAGATACCGAAGGACGCCATTCGCGCGCACTTTAGACAATTCTAAGTTGTTGGCATACCGCGACTTGAGAGAAGGGCCGATCTCCACATTGTCCGTATGACCTTCGATTCGGATCAGCCTTGTGTCGCTACTGGTGCGCAGGTATTCAATCAATTGATCCAGCACTGTGTAGTTTTCAGGTTTAATGGCCGCATCTCCTGAGTCATAGCGCAAGAATTTGCCGATCTCACCAAGGTTGAGGCGGCTTTGTCCAGAGTCATCCTGTACATTCAGCTTGCTGGCGACCAGATCGGCTGGAACCACGTGATTGGTCTGCTGAACAACCTCCGCTGCGGTAGATTCCTCGTGTGCTGCTAGGGGCTGCAGCACGAGAGCAGCAGATGCAACGAGCTTGAACCGATCTCCTTTCATAACCCGTGTGTTAGCTTTAAGGACTTTGGCAACGCCTGTGCGTGGTTCAGTCTTCAATACTTGGAGTTGTCCGATCTTTCGAGGGGGAAGCCCTGCGCTGTGACGATGGATATCCAGAAGATCGCCGGACTTCAGTCCATCCTCTCTCCCTCGATCCAGGTACACAATATTAGATTGGGCAACCAGTGTCATTGATCGGTCAGCCTGGAGCTCAATAATCATGCCTTCAAGGTCGGAAACATTCTCAACGGGGTTTGGCCCGGCGTCCGGAGTTGGAGCAACAAACCGCGCCACTGGGTCACCAGGTGATATTGGCCCATAGCTGATAACAGCCTCTGCTGTGGTGAGGGTATGATGAGCGGCCGTTACCTTCACAACTGCTGCTCGATTCACAACGAAGCCGAGATATTCCTGAGTCACTGGGTGAAACACTTTCCGGACTCGTCGATACACGGTAAAAAGATCTCCAACCGCCACGTCTGTCGAGGCGTTGAGCTTGAGATAGAGAGAATCTCCCTTACCCAAAAGCATTCGATTGCCCGTGGACTGATTATCACCGGTTACCAAGTTCACGGTCCCATCGATTGGGGAGCTTTTCTGGATGGACCCACTGGCGAACGCAAGCGCTCGGTCTCCTAACCGAACGGAATCGAAGTCTAATACCTGGGCTTGTACCCCATCGAGTAAGACGCCGATATTCATGGATAGGATCAAGACAAGGCATGCCAAGGTTTTCATAGGTTGTTCCTTTTGGGCTAGAGTCTCTTGCAAAACCATAGCAAAAGTCGCTGTATTGTCAAGAATTTGAGCTTGTTTGATACGCATTTGACCGACGCGCCCTCTGAGTGCTAGCTTGAGGTCCATACGGGTCTCGGGCTCCCTCTACATGACGATATTGGCTGAGCGATGAAACCATGAATAGTTACGAAAAATCAGAGGAACTCTCTAAGAAGTTCAGTCTGAAGGAGAGAATCGAAACACAGATCCACCGGCGTCGAAAGATTAAGGTCTTTTCTCCTCTACAAATCGAATGGGATGGGTTATGCCCATCCAAGACCGAGCGTCACGAGTCGATTCCTACATCGAATGCAACTGCGCATCAGATGCCTGACTCTGCCAAAGAGACGACTACCCATCCATCAGTCACATCATCAACCACAACGCCACTCACGGTCCTTCATCGCTAGGGCTTTCGGGTCGACCGCGATTAGGTCCTTTGTTCTCTTGCTATCCCTGAGAGTTGGGCACTAAGATTCTCTGCATTGGGTGTGGAATACCCTTTCCAGGTCAATGCCTTGTGAGAGAAAGCCAGGATGGACGGAGCTGAAATTCTTCTTGCGTATTTGACGAAGTTCTTCCCAATTCTTCTCTTTATTTTTGTGACCTTGGCTTTTGGAGTAGTCACGTTGCTCGTCAGCCATTTTGTTCAACCTCGATACCCAGAGCCTGAAAAGTTAACGACTTATGAATGTGGATCCGAACCATTTTCCGATGCACGTATGCCATTCCCTGTTAGGTATTACATTTTTGCAATGCTGTTCGTCATTTTTGATATTGAGGTCATCTTTCTCTATCCGTGGGCGGTTGTCTTCAAGCAGATCGGGGTCATTGGGCTGGTCGAGATGATGATTTTTATCGGACTCTTTGTCGTGGCGTACGTGTATGCTTGGCGAAAAGGCGCGCTGGAGTGGGATTGAGGACTACATGGGGCTGATTCAGCTGGGCCGACATGAAAAAGACGGTGTTCCGGACGTCATCACAGGATCCCTGGAAAAGGCCGTGAACTGGGCAAGAAAGGGTTCCCTCTGGCCTATGACATTCGGGCTAGCCTGTTGTGCCATTGAGATGATGGCTGCCGTCTCTTCACGATACGACATGGACCGGTTCGGAGCGGGAGTATTTCGTGGCTCACCGCGGCAGTCTGATTTGATGATTGTGGCCGGTACGGTGTGTCGTCGGATGGCTCCTGTGATTAGGAAAATCTATGATCAGATGCCTGAGCCCAAATATGTGATTGCGATGGGTTCTTGTGCCACGTCGGGGAATATCTACGACAGCTACCCTGTCGTGCAGGGGGTGGACCGATTTATTCCGGTTGATATTTATGTGCCAGGCTGCCCTCCGACTCCGGAGGCTCTCTTGGACGGCATCTTGAAGCTGCAAGAGCGCATCATGCAAAAGCGCGTGTTTGTGACTCAGCCTGATCAGATCAAAGCCAATTTGAAAGTCTGACGTCGCATGCATCCATTGCTTGACCGTATTCAGCAGACGTTTTCAGCCGGAGTTATCGGCTTGACGGAGTGGCGAGGTGATGTGGCCGTGACGGTTTCGCGGAACACGCTTCACGAGGTGGCGCAATTCCTGCGCGACGATCCATGGATGGATTTTGACTATATTGTCCACGTGAGTTCCGTGGATTGGCCAGATGATGAGGAACGATTTGAAGTGGTGTGGGAGTTCTACTCCATTCGAAAGCGGCAGCGGATCAGGCTCAAAACGCGAGTGCCTGAGTCGGATTGTGTGGTGGACTCCTTGACGGATCTTTGGAGAGGTGCAGACTTCATGGAGCGCGAAGTGTACGACATGATGGGCATCCGGTTCAGGAATCATCCGGATCTTCGTCGAATTCTCATGCCGGATGATTACACAGAAGGGTATCCTCTTCGAAAGGATTTTCCATTGCGAGGCAAAGGCTGGCGAGACACATTTGAGTTTCTGGATGAGGCACCGCGTTAGAATTCGGAAATCGTGATGGCATTCGAAGACCAAAGAACCACTGTCTATAAGATTGATCCAGAGCATCCGGAAAGCGAGACGCTCCCGACGCTCCGAACCGAGGAGCTCTTGCTCAACATGGGGCCTCAGCATCCCAGCACCCACGGTGTGCTCAAGGTTATTCTAGAATTAGAAGGGGAGCGGTTGGTGAAGTCCACGCCGGTGATGGGCTATCTCCATCGTGGAGTCGAAAAGCTTGCGGAAGATGGGACGTACCATCAATTCATTCCCCATACGGATCGGTTGGACTATGTCTGCGCGATGTACAACAACTTTGCCTACTGTCGTGCGGTTGAGAAGCTGTTGAACCTGCAGGTTCCGGAACGGGCGGAGTATTTACGGACCATCGTAGCAGAAGTTCAGCGTATTATCGGGCACCAGTTTTGGCTTAGTGCTCAGGCACTGGACATCGGGGCCATGACCGTCTTTTTCTATTGTTTTCGAGATCGAGAGATCTTGCTCGATTGGTTCGATGAACTGTGCGGAGCACGTCTTACAACGAGCTGGTATCGAATCGGTGGGGTTGAGCGGGACTTGACGCCGGATTTGATCGATAAGCTCAAACAGTTTCTTGACTACTTCCCACCGAAGATCGACGAGTACCAGGTATTTCTCGAGAAAAACCGTATTTGGCTCGGACGTACCAAGGGGGTCGCCGTCATTTCTGCCGAAGATGCTGTCAGTTTTGGGCTGAGCGGACCGGTTCTCCGCGGATCAGGTGTGGACTACGATTTGCGCAAGTACGAACCCTACAGCGCGTATCCAAAGTGTGAGTTCAGTGTGCCGGTCGGGAAAAACGGCGATACCTACGACCGTTATTGGATCCGAGTGATGGAGCTCTACGAAAGCGTTAAAATCATTCGACAATGTTTGGAGCAGATGCAGGAAGGGCCCATTATGGCGGATGCTCCGAGTGTGACGCTGCCGCCGAAAGAGCGAGTCTTCACCAATTTAGAAGCGATGATCCAACAATTCAAGCTCTTTTCGCAGGGGTTTGATGCTCCACCTGGAGAAATCTATTGCGGCACGGAGGCGCACAAGGGCGAGCTGGGCTTTTATATCGTCAGTACGGGGGGTGGGAAGCCCTATCGGTTGAAGATTCGCGCCCCATCATTCGTGCATATGGGCGCCTTCGACCATATGGCCCGTGGTTATATGATCTCGGATGCCTGTACCATTTTCGGTACGTACGATATTGTGATGGGGGAATGCGATCGATAAATACATTGTGATGAACGGGCAAGCGGTCGCCGAGCGTTTCGTTGTTGTAGGTAAAGGATAAGGACAGTCAATTCTGGTGCTAAAGCATGGGACTTAAGCCAGCAACAAATCCTGACGTTGAAGCCGCATCGATCGAGTTGAGCATCGACGGGAAATCGGTCACGGCAAAAGACGGCGTGTCCTTGTATGACGTCATCTCAGTGACGGGCAAAATCATTCCGGCGATGTGTTACCACTACACGTTCGACCCGTTCGGCTCCTGCGGGATGTGTCTGGTGATGCAAGAAGGGAAAAAAGCCCCTGTGCGTTCCTGTACAGCTAAGGCGGCGGCGGGAATGGTCATTCGAACCGAGGGGGAAGATCTGTTTCTTGCCCGCAAGAAGGCCGTCGAAAAACATTTGTCTGTGCATCCCCTCGACTGCCCGGTGTGCGATGCAGATGGGCACTGCGAGTTGCAAGACATGGCCTTCCAGCATGGCGTGACAAACCTGGCCAATGCCAAGCAGAAATTCATCCCAGAAGACACGCGTAGTCCGGTCCTCGATTTCAACATGAATCGTTGTATTGCATGCGCAGAATGCATCAATGTCTGCAAGGATGTCTTGATGATCGACGCCTTGCAGTTCATGAAGAAGGGTGGGTTCAATCAGGTGGTCCCCAAAGGCGACCTGGCCCTCGATTGCGAATTCTGTGGAGACTGTTTAGCAGTCTGTCCTGTGGGTGCCATCACGAACAAGTTCTCCAAGTACCTCTACAAACCTTGGCAGATGAAGAAAACCACGACCACCTGCAACTACTGCGGGGATGGGTGTCAAATGTATCTGGAGACGAAGGATGCGGAGGTGATCCGTGTCACGTCCCCGTTGTCGTGGAAGAATAAATGGGGGGATCGTTCCGAAACTGCGAAAGGTCATGGGGGACTGTGCGTCCGAGGGCGTTTTGGGTTCGAGTATTTGGACAGTCAGCACAGGCTGGTTCAGCCATTGGTTCGTGAGAGCGGTCGGTTGGTCGAAAAGCCGTGGTTGGACACGATGCATATGGTCGCGGACCGTTTCGCTCAGATCAAGCGTGAGCATGGTGGCGATGCCATTGCCGGCCTGGCAACGGCGCGCTGCACAAATGAAGAGCTCTATGTGTTCCAAAAGTTGATGCGTACTGGATTCGGTACCAACCAGCTCGACAGCAGCGCGCGCTATGGGCATATGAACTTTGTGCTTGCCTCTCAGCATGCTATCGGATTGGGAAGAACGTCCAACGATTGGGAAGATTTGACGAAGGCGAAGGCCATCATTGTCATCGGTTCCAATATTACAGAAACGAACCCGCTGACCGCCGTCCGAATTAAAGAGGCGATACGGGTCTATAAGGCTCAAGTGGTCACGCTCGACAGCGCCATCACGAATATGGCCAAGCTGGCATCGCATCCTTTCTTGATCAGGCCCGGGACCGAGGGAATGGTGATTGATGGCTTGGTGAAGGCGGCCATTGTCTATGACTTGGTGGATGAAGACGCAGTCGGCAAACATCCCAGCGCGTTTTCCGCGCTCAAGAGTGCGGTTGAGGACCTATCATTTGAACAGGTGTCTGTTGAGACAGGACTTGCGGTGGAGGCATTCAAAGAAATCGCGACAATTTTCGCCGCGTCGCCGAGGTCCGTCATTGTGTGTGCCGAAGGAATTGTCAGGAGAACACACGGCTATCAGAATGTCCTAAAGCTGATGGATCTTGCGTGGATCACCGGGAAGATTGGGCGACCGGGATGTGGTGTGAATACTGTGACGGAGGAGCCGAACGAGCAAGGGGCCGTGGACATGGGTGTGGCGCCGGAGTTTCTCCCGGGCCAGGTCCGGTTTGATGACTCAGCCGCTCGGGATCGTTTTGCCAGGGCGTGGGGTGTACCGCTTCCGTCCGGCACATCAGGGGCGCATCTGGTTGAGATATTAAAAAGGTGTAAGAGTGGCCAAATTAAAGCGTTGTATGTGCTGGGTGAGAATCCCCTGGCAACCTTCCCCGCGTCAATGGAGGTACGGGCTGCACTGGAACGTCTGGAACTGTTGGTCGTACAGGATCCTTTCCTGACTGAGACGGCCAAGATGGCGCATTTTGTGCTTCCTGCTTGTACCTACGCGGAAAAGGACGGCACATTTACAAACCTCGAAGGACGTGTCCTGCGGGTTCGTCAAGCGATGGATTCCCTCGGGGAAAGCTTGCCTGATTGGCACATTATGACTGCCCTCGCGAATGCCATGGATTGTCAGTGGGATTACCAATCAGCTAACGATATTCAGAGCGAAATCATGAAACTTCTTCCCGGGTATTACAATCTTGGTCAACCGCGTAAATTCGAACCTGTGCTCGATCATTATCTGTCCAACGGCTATGGAGCGGAGGTCAAGGATCGTTATCGTACGAACTATGCTTCTGGAACGCACACACGTCCGTTTGCACTGGTGATGGGGCAGGTATTGATGCATTCCGGGAAACTGTCCGCGCAAGCATCCGGACTGATCAACATTGCTCCCAACACGGGGAAGTTGCGGATGAACATACCAGATATGGAACGTCTTGGATTACAGGATGGTACGAAAGTACGCTTGATTTCTGATCGTGGGTCGCTTCAGCTTGCGGTGCAACCCGATCAATCAATTGCACCCGGAACCTGTTTTTTCCCTGAACATTTCAATGAGCCTCCGGTGAAAGACTTGATGATGGTTTCGGTTGATGCCACGACGGGTGTTCCGTCGTTCAAGCAGATCTGGGTCAGTGTTGAACAGGCGTAAGAGGATGTATGCCGTGGCCGGTCTGTGACAGGGAGCTACGATGAGTGTCGTTGCGCTGACGAAGAAACTCCTTCATGCCGCGTTGTTCTATGAGATTTGGGACGCCATGAAAGTCACCTTTAAGCACATGCTGCATAAGCCGATGACGTTTCAGTATCCGCGTGAGCAACGAGTGATCCCGGATACACATAGGGGAGCGCTGGGGTTGCTCCGATACGACGACGGACAGGAACGTTGCGTCGGCTGTGATTTATGCGAAGTTGCATGCCCATCTCACTGTATTAAGGTGATTAGTGCAGAGGATACGACTCGTCCGCTTCAGCGATTCGCAAGCGAATTCTACATTGATATTACGAAATGCGTGTTCTGTGGCTATTGTGTCGAGGCCTGTCCGGTGAATGCCTTGGCGATGACCAAAATGTACGAATATTCGACGCATGACAAGCGGAGTCTGCTGTTCGACAAGAAACGGCTTTATGATATCGGCGAGCGCCATCTTGATGATGGGAAGAAGTATCTCTACGCCCATAATCAAGAAAAGGATGTGGAACAGAGCCGGGAATACCGGTACTACTTTCCTCAGTCGGTACAGAAAGCTACCCAACAACCTCCCAAGCATTTGAGCTGAGCCGAACACATGGTGTTGGTGTTTTTCGCGTATTTCGCGTTGGTCAGTATTGCCGCTGGCGTTCTCACGGTATCTTTGCGCCACCCCGTTCATTGCGCGATTGCACTACTTGCCTTGCTCTTGCATGTCTCGGGTCTTTTCATCCTTCTGAACGCAGAGTTCCTCTGGGCGGTACAAGTCATCGTCTATGTAGGGGCCATTCTGGTGCTCTATCTTTTTGTGTTGATGCTGATGAATCTGAAAACGGATGAGCGCTATTTCCACACATCAGCGCTCTATTTTGTAGGGCCTGCGGTCTTGGGAGCCTTCTACGTGATTTTTCTTCTCATGCAGTCTCCGTTCGAGGGAACAAAGGGCACTACTCCCGCGAGTGTCGTCTTGCAAGACGGCGATACGTATGCCGTCGGTATCAAGATGTTCAGTGACCATATTTTGCAGTTCGAGATCGTCGGCATATTTCTCCTCGGGGCCATCATCGGGGCCATCGTCTTGGCCAAGACACCGAAGGCTCTAGATTCTGAGAAGGAACGTTCATGATCCCGCTCTCCGCCTATACGGCTGTAAGCGCCGTGCTTTTTATTACCGGGCTCCTTGGCGTACTGGTCAGGAGAAATTTCATCATCGTGCTGATGTCGGTTGAGATGATGTTGAATGCCGCCAATATCAATCTCGTCGCCTTTTCGCACTATTTAGAATCTTTGTCGGGGCAACTAGTGGCTCTCTTTGTCATTGCGATCGCTGCAGGCGAAGCCGCGGTCGGTCTGGCAATTATCATTGTGGTTTTCCGAGGCAAAATTTCAACCAATGTCGACGAAATGAATATTTTGAAGTGGTAGCAGGATGTTGAGAATGGCGACGATCTTTGTACGCAGTGCGTCATGCCTTCAATATGTCCCCACGTTGATGCGACGAGACCTGGCTCCAGAGGGGGCCGTTACTAGCCGCAAATGCTGAGCATAAAAGGATATCGTGTCTGACGTCACTGATCTGCTGATTAAGCTGATTCCCATTTTCCCGCTGGTGGCAGTGATCGTAAACGGCCTTCTGGGGAATCGCTATTCCCATGATATGGCTCATCGACTCGCTTGGGGGTCAGTGGGACTTTCGTTTCTCTGCACGGTTGCCGTCTTCACGGACGTGTTGCGGACAGGCACGACGCATGAAGTCATTGCGTACCAATGGATTTTCGGAGGAGATCTGACGATTAATCTTGCATACCTCGTGGATCCTCTTACCTGCGCCTGGTTGCTGGTCGTCACCGGTGTGGGTTTCCTGATCCACGTATATTCCGTCGGGTATATGCATGGTGAAGCCGGGTTTACACGATTTTTTACCTATATGAATTTGTTCATGGTCTCCATGCTGCTGCTCGTCATGGGGAATAATTATCTGGTGCTCTTCATCGGTTGGGAAGGTGTAGGACTGTGTTCGTATCTGCTCATCGGCTATTACTATGACAAAGTATCCGCCGCACAAGCAGCGACCAAGGCATTCGTTGTCAATCGGATTGGGGATGCAGGTTTTTTGGTTGCCATCTTTCTCGTCTTCGTCAACTTCAGGACTCTTGACTACACCAAAGTCTTTGCGCAGGTTGGTCAACTGTCTCCGGAGATGGCCACCGCGATAGCTCTGTGCCTGCTTGTGGGCGCTGTTGGAAAGTCGGCGCAATTACCACTCCACACTTGGTTGCCTGATGCGATGGAAGGTCCGACCCCGGTCAGCGCCCTCATCCATGCGGCGACGATGGTGACGGCAGGGGTCTACATGATCGTACGTAATCATGCGATTTTTGACCTTTCGCCTTTCGCCATGTCAGTCGTGGCATTTGTCGGCGGTGGCACCGCACTGTTTGCCGCGACCATTGGACTGGTTCAGACCGATATTAAGCGTGTGTTGGCATATTCAACGGTGAGCCAGTTGGGATACATGTTCCTGGGTTGTGGGGTTGGTGCGTACACAGCCGCTGTGTTTCATGTCATGACTCATGCATTCTTCAAGGCGCTGTTGTTTTTGGCGGCTGGGTCGGTCATCCATGCGCTATCCGGGGAACAAGATATTCGGAAGATGGGCGGACTGAGCAAGCGTATTCCATGGACGCACCGTCTGTTTCTAATTGGTACGGTTGCGATCGCTGGGTTGCCTCCCTTAGCCGGATTCTGGAGTAAAGATGAAATCATGGCCCACGCATTCATGAATCATCATTATCTTCTGTACGGCATGGCCGCAGTTGGCGCACTGATGACGTCCTTTTATATGTTTCGACTGACGTATCTCACGTTCTATGGACCTTCCAGGATGGATCATCATACCGAGGAGCATGTGCACGAATCTCCCATGGTCATGGTTGCGCCTCTAATGGTTTTGGCCTTCCTCTCTGGTGTGGGAGGATTAATTCTTGGGTTCCCCCCTGAGCACGGATGGCTGCATGGTTTTTTGGCTCCTGTGGTTGGCGCGGCAGGTGAACATGAGGCCAGTACCGGGATGGTGTTTTTGCTGATGGGTGTGGCCATCGCGATTGCCTTAATGGGATGGGGACTTGCTCATTTCCTGTATGCCGTGAGTCCGGTCACGGCTGATGGCTGGGCGACGAAATTTTCGGGGCTATATCGAACGCTCTTGAACAAATATTACATCGACGAACTGTACGACCTACTTTTCGTGGAATCGGTGAAGCGCCTCGGAAAGTTACTGGACTGGTTTGATCGCACCGTCGTCGATGGTGTGGTGCGTGCGGTGGGGCGGCTCGCCGATTTGGGAGCTTTTGGTTCGACCTGGATTGAGAAATACATCGTCTATGCCGGTTTGAATGTGATCGGATATGGCAACCATCTCGCAGCCCGTGAAGGAAGAAAAATGCAGAGCGGACTGGTCCATCACTATGCTGCCATCATTATTGCAGGGCTTTTTCTTCTGGCGGTCGTTGTGCAACTAGTTGTTCAGATGTAGGTCGGAAAGCAGACAGGCTGTCATTATGCTCGAAGAACTTACAGCTGGGTTTCCAATTCTGTCCTGTATCCTCTTTCTCCCCGTCGTTGGAGCGGCCGTCCTGTGGGTAGTTGATGATGAGGATACGGTCAGGAGCGCTGCCCTCACCATCGCACTGGTCGAGCTTGCTCTGTGTCTATTTGTCCTGCTTCGCTTCGTACCCGAATCGGCTGCCATGCAGTTCACGGAGCGTGTGCCATGGATTCCAGCGCTAGGGATCAGCTATCACTTGGCGGTTGATGGAATCAGTGTCCTGTTCGTGGGGCTCACGGCGTTTCTCACCGTGCTGGTCGTGATCTACTCGTGGGATACGATCCGCCATCAGGTCAAATTATACATGATGTGCCTATTGGCACTTGAGACGACGACGATGGGCGTATTCGTCTCGTTGGATTTGATCTTGTTCTTTGTGTTCTGGGAACTGATGCTGATCCCCAGCTACTTCTTGATCAAACTGTGGGGAGGCGGAGCCGAACGGCACTACGCCGCATTGAAGTTCGTCCTCTATACCCTTTTGGGCAGTGTCTTCATGCTGGTTGGGATTGCATTACTGAATATCAATTTCCATGAGTGGGCCTCGTTGCATCATGCCGATCAAGCGTACTCGTTTGATTTCCTCGACCTTCTGAGCGTGCCAATTCCAGTCAGTCAACAGATGGTCATCTTTTGGCTAATGTTTTTGGGTTTTGCCTTCAAGGCACCGGTGTTCCCATTCCATACGTGGTTGCCCGATGCTCTTTTAGAGGGACCAATTGGAATGTCCGTGGTGTTGGCCGGTCTCAAGCTGGGCACCTTTGGCTTTATGCGTTTCAGCATCCCATTGCTTCCAGACGCATCAAAAAGTGAGACGGTTGTCACTATCCTGGTGGTGCTCGGTCTCTGCGCGATTCTCTATGGGGCCTGGATGGCATTGGTGCAAGCTGATTTGAGGCGTTTGCTCGCTTACAGCAGTGTGAGCCACTTAGGTTTCGTGGTGGTGGGGCTGTTTGCCTTGAATTACCAAAGTCTGCAAGGCAGTTTGCTGACCATGATCAATTTAGGATTCAGCACAGCCGGATTGTTTTTCATCGCTGGGTTCTTGTACTCACGACAACAGACGACTCAATTATCCGCATTCGGTGGGATGGCCAAACAAGTGCCGTTGCTCGCCACGTTCTTTCTTATTATCGGACTGGCGTCCATTGGGCTTCCCGGTACGAATGGCTTTGTCGGCGAGTTTCTCATTCTGCTTGGGGCTTTCGAGGCGAACTGGTGGTTTGGAGCCGTTGCCGTTTTGGGGGTGATTTTTGGTGCCGCCTATTTCCTCTGGTATTACGAGCGGTCCATGCTTGGGCCGCTGGGGACAGCGGTGAGAGTGACCATGAGCGATCTGCAGATTCGTGAGATGATCATTGCCGTTTCTTTATCTGTCATGATTCTCTGGATCGGGCTCTATCCATCCCCGTTTCTACGCATTATGAATGGATCGGTTCAAGCGCTCGTTGAGCGGATTCACCACGATCAGACGGCGGCGGTTGGTGGTCCGGAAATCCAACAGAGGAAGTAGGTTCGAGTCATGGGAGAGCACGCACTGTTGTATATCCTCTTCGCTCCATTTCTTGGGGCGTTAGGGTTGATCTTTGTTTCGAATCGACAACCGCTGCTTGTCCGTGGTATCGCCGCGAGTTCTGCCTTCGTCGCGTTAGTCGCTTCGATTTATCTCTTCTATGCCTATGATCCGGTTAAGGGGGGATTTCAGTTTGTCGAAAAGATCGAGTGGTCACGACAGCTCGGTATTTCTCTGCACCTGGGTGTCGATGGCATCGGAACTCCCCTCGTATTGGCTTCAACGATTCTCCTATTTGCGGGGATCTTCGTGTCGTGGCATATCAAGGACCGTACGAAAGAGTTCTATATTTGGTTGCTGATCCTGGCGGCTGCCACGATCGGTGTGTTCATGTCCCTGGATCTCTTTTTCCTCTATTTCTTCTACGAAATGTCCGTCATCCCGATGTACTTACTGCTGGGTATGTGGGGAAGTCACACCAAGAAGTATTTGGAGATGACGGATACTGAGGGGGTGAAACTCCGAGATTCCGTCGGCTTTATTTTTAATTTCGGCTCGAACAGCAAAGAATATGCGGCCATGAAATTGGTGCTTTTTCTCTCCGCCTTCGCCGTCATGGCCTTAATGGGCATTCTCCTGATTTATAAATACTCCGGGCTCAATACCTTTGACATCTTGGTACTTCGTGAGCATGCCAACCTCATGAATATCCCGGTTCTTGGTACGACATTGGACAAGATTATATGGGTGTTGGTCTTTTTCGGATTTGCCTCGATTGCGCCACTCTGGCCGATGCACTCCTGGTCTCCTGTTGGCCATGCGGCAGCGCCGGCTGCGACGAGCATGCTTCATGCCGGTGTTCTTATGAAGCTGGGACATTTTTCCATCATCAGAGTTGCCTTTGAGATTCTCCCGGAAACGACTCGAGAAATGATGCCGATTGCTGCCGTTCTTTGCATGTTCAGCATCATCTACGGGGGGTTTGTCGCTTTTTATGCCAAGGACACGAAGTATGTCATCGGCTATTCAAGCTCCAGTCACATGGGCTATGTGTTTCTTGGTATGGCCGCCCTCAACTACATCAGCTTGAGCGGAGCCGTCATCTATATGTTCGCCCACGCCATGGCCACGGGCATGCTCTTCGCGATGGCGGGATGGGTCTACGATCAAACCCATACCCGTGACATCCCATCGCTGGGTGGGCTTTCCAACAAGATGCCGTTTATCTCTGGGTGTTTTATTGTGGGGTGTATGGCTTCGATTGGGATGCCGGGCACCGTGAATTTTATTGCGGAGATCATGATTGTCGTCGGCAGTTGGAATAAGTACCCATTACAGGTGATCGTTGCCATGTTGGGCATCGTGCTGACACTGGCCTACCTTTTCAAGATGATGAGGGGCCTGTTCTATGGTCCAATGAATCAGAAGTACGGTCACGCCCATGATGCGATTTCTACGGTTGATCGTCTGCCGTTGTTAATCATGATTTCGGTGAGCATCGGGTTCGGTATTTTCCCGATGCATCTGTACGATGTTGTTCGCTCGGGCGTGGATCCATTGATCGTGAGGATCACCGAAGTTGTTCCTGTTGCGCAATCTGGGGACGGCGCAGGTTCTCCAGGGGCAGTAGGCCTCTCTGAAACCATGATGACAACGCCGGTCGTTGCCAAACCGATCCTGCCGAGTCCGGTACTGACTTCACAAGGAGGGAGCGAATGATCTTTTCGCTGAATCTCTCCTTTTCCGATCTGCTGCTTCTCTTACCGGAAATCTTTCTCACTTGTTGGCTTTGCGTCGTCCTCATTGTGGATTTCGTCTCTCCTCGCCTGCCTAAGGAACAGCTGGCCTATCTCAGCGTGGCAGGCCTTGTGATCACACTGGGATGTTTGGCGTGGTTTGACGTCAATCACATATCCGGCGCGCTGTTTGGCAACATGTTTGTGCTGGATCGCATGGCGATCTTTTTCAAGGTCTTTATTTTGGGCGCCACCATACTCGTGATTCTCTCGTCAGTTGAATATGTGAATCGGTTCACGTTATTCCGGGGAGAATATTATGTCCTCGTGGTGATGTCGGCCCTTGGCATGATGTTCATGGCGTCGGCCAATGACCTTCTTTCCGTCTTTGTCAGCTTGGAGTTCTCTACCCTTGGGTTTTATATACTCGTAGCGTATTTGCGTGATGACTTGGCCTCAAACGAGGCAGGGGTGAAATTTTTTATCCTCGGGGTATTTGCGGCCGGCCTCTTCGCCTATGGTATCAGCCTCGTCTACGGCGAAACGGGTCAGCTGGTGTTCTCAGAAATGTCGTCCGCACAAGCGACCCCCGGCTTAATCATCGGGTTTCTTCTGATCTTTGCGGCCTTAGGATTTAAAATCGGGGCTGTTCCCTTCCATTCGTGGATACCCGATACCTACCACGGCGCCCCAACCCCCGTGACAGCCTTTTTGTCGATTGCTCCCAAAGGTGCTGCTTTAGTGATTCTACTCAGAATTTTTCTCGTCGCCTTGGCGTCGTTTAAACCGGTTTGGGTGTACTTGCTGGTCGCGGTCTCGATCGTGTCGATGACGTACGGAAACATCGTGGCCATCGCTCAACGAAACATCAAGCGGCTGCTTGCCTACTCTGGGATCGCCCAAATAGGAAATGTGTTGATTGGACTGGCGGCCGGAACCAAGATGGGAAGTGACGCCATTCTGTTCTATCTCCTTGCCTATCTCTTTGCGAATCTTGGAGCCTTTGCCGTTGTCATTGCGGTCAGCCAGGCGATCGGAAAGGACGAGATCGAAGATTATCGGGGACTAAACAGGCGCTCCCCGTTTTTGGCTTTTGCCATGTTGCTGTTCCTCTTGTCATTGGCAGGGGTGCCGCCGCTTGCCGGATTTATCGGAAAACTCTACATCTTTGTCGCTGCGATTAAGGAAGGGCTGTATACCTTAATTACGGTCGGACTGATCAATATCGTCATATCGATGTACTACTATTTGATTGTAGTGAAGCAAATGTACATCAATGAACCGATTGATCCGTCTCCGATTAGGATTTCTGCACCGATCAAGACCGTCATCTACGTCGGCTTAGCGGGGACTTTAGTCATTGGCATTTATCCGCAACCGTTCACAGACTGGGTCGTGGAAGCAACGCTGATGTTTTCCAACTTTGTCACTCCTGCAGCGACGGCTCTTCCCACAACTGTTCATGTCGGCGGCTAGTTTTCTGCTTCCTCCTCTCCAGAGTTCTGCTACACTTAAGCCAAGTGGGGATATTGCTTGGTTCGGATTCCGCACGACAATCACAGTGCCGTGACGGCTCGTCATCCTGACCCATGGACTCAACCACACAACACCGGGCGGAGCCTCCGGTCTCAGCGACCACCGGGTTGAACCCTCATACCGACGTTGTTCCTGGTTCAGTGAATTTGAGTCATGCCCCTGTGGCTTGGTTTACTAAACTGAGCATTGAGCATAGGGTACTCGCAGGTTTCAGCCTTGTGTTTGTCGGAATTCTGGTGATCACCGCCGTCTCGTATCACAATACCAGTATTCTGCTTGCCAATAGTCGGCTCGATGGTCGCAGCCATGACCTGCTGCAGCTTCTCAGTAATATTGACGTGGCGATGAACGAAGCAGAAGACGCGCATCGACGATACCTTGTAACGGGTGATACGTCCTATCTCGAATCGTATAAAAAGGTGGTAAAGCAGAAGCCTACATTCACGACCTATCTTCGTGAATTGACCCGAGGTTCAGTGGAACAAGAACAACGAGGCCGAGTTCTAGATCGGATGATGGATAAGCAGTTGAGCGCTGAGTCTAAGGCAATCGCTCTGTTCGAACAGGGGGGGTTCCGATCCGTCAAAAAGATGGCTCTTGAAGGAGCTGGCCGCCGCGAGTTGGGCGTGATTCACCAACTCATTGGCGAGATGGATTCAGACGAACGACAGGCGATGAATGGTCGAGTGGCGGATTCTGCTGGGGGGACCAGGAATACGATCGTGTTACTAGGTATCGGGGCTTTTCTCCAGCTGGTTTTGCTGGCATGGGTCTACTACCTTATTAGGCATGACATTACGGAGCGTCGTCGTGTTGCGGTGGAGCTGCAACGTCGAGGGGAACTCTTGGAGGCTGCCAATAAGGAGCTGGAAGCGTTCAGCTATTCCGTTTCCCATGATTTACGCGCGCCCTTGCGGCATATCGACGGGTATGCGGCTCTCCTTCGAAAATCTGTTGAGGAGTCACTGAACGAGAAAGGTGCGCGGTATTTGCAGACAATTTCTGATGCCGCCAAGCAGATGGGACAGCTGATCGATGACCTGCTGGTGTTTTCACGCATGGGCCGGCAAGAAATGCTTCGCACCAGCGTCAATCTGGAACAGTTGATCAAAAGTATTCTTGCGGATTTACGTCTGGACTTGCAAGGGCGGGAGATATCGTGGACAATCGCTTCGTTACCTGAGGTCAAGGGAGACCCGGCCATGCTGAGACAGGTATTTGTCAACTTGATCACGAATGCGATGAAGTTTACCAGCACGAGGTCACAGGCTTCGATTGAAATCGGTGTGGATCGTCCCAGCTCTGCCGAGATCGTCATTTTTGTGCGTGATAACGGGGTGGGCTTTGATATGGAGTATGCGTCCAAGTTGTTTGGAGTGTTCCAGAGGTTGCACCGCGCAGATGAGTTTGAAGGAACCGGAATCGGTCTCGCGAATGTGCGTCGGATCGTCCATCGTCATGGGGGTCGGACCTGGGCCGAAGGGACCCCAGACAAGGGAGCGACGTTTTTCGTTGCGTTACCAACAAGGAGTGGTGAATCATGAATGCGGCGAAACCGATTCTTCTCGCCGAAGATAATCCTCGTGATGCGGAGCTTGCTCTTGCGGCGATGGAAGAAGAGCATATATCAGACAAAGTTATCCTCTGTCGTGATGGTGCTGAAGTGTTGGACTATCTGTATTGTCGGGGGCAGTTCAAGTCACGTCTGAAAGGGAACCCCGCTGTAGTGTTTCTGGACCTTAAAATGCCGAAGGTGAACGGCCTCGAAGTCTTGCGTACCATCAAAGCGGACATGAACCTTCGTCCGATTCCGGTCGTGATGCTGACGTCATCACGAGAAGAACGGGATTTGGCTGAGAGCTATGCGTTGGGAGCCAACGCCTATGTGGTCAAACCCGTTGAGTTTCACAAATTTCTGTCGGCTGTCAAAGAGCTGGGTACGTTCTGGGGGGTCATTAACGAACCCCCTCCCGAAGGTCTTCGGCCCACTCTGCCCCATTCATGACCACTCTGCTACGAGTCCTCCATTTAGAATCTCATCGGCACGAGAGTGTCCGAATTGAGACGATGTTGGCGAATGGGGATATTCCATGCGTGATACATCGGGTCGAGAGCCGTGCCTCCTTTGCGTCGGCTCTTACTGACGGTCAAATCGATCTCATCCTAGCTGAATTCAATCTTCCGCAGTTTGACGGACGGTCGGCGCTTGAGTTGGCTCAACGGTTGGCTCCTGATGTGCCGGTGATCTTTGTCTCCGCAACTCTTCAAGGGACGCAGAGCCTCGAACAGCTGGATCGTGGCGCGACGGATTGTATCCTCAAAGGTGAGTTGGGTCGACTGCTTCCTTCGATCCGACGGGTATTGCGAGAACGACAAGAGCGTGCAGCGCGAATACGGGCCGAGGCGGCACTCTTGGAAAGTGAAGTACAGTTTCGGCAGGTGCAGAAGCTTGAGGCAGTGGGTCGTCTGGCCGGAGGGCTCGCACATGATTTCAATAACTTACTCACGGTCATCATGGGACAAAGCCAAGTGCTGCTCAGTGAAATGAACGTGGAAGATCCATTCAGAAGTAGAGTTGAGGAGATGCACAAGGCCGGTGACCGCGCACGAGTTCTCATTCGCCAGTTGCTCACATTCAGCAGAAAACAGCCCTCTGAGGCTAAAGTGTTGAGCCTCAATACTGTTCTTGTTGATTTTGAGCCTATGCTGAGGAGGCTGATCGGTGAGGATATCCAACTCTCGTTAAAACCGAGCGTCGATGATCTCAAAGTCAAGACCGACCCGGCCTGGCTCGAGCAGGTTGTGATGAATCTCGTCATCAATGCTCGGGATGCGATGCCGACGGGTGGTAAGCTCGCGATAGAAACTATGGGGGTACGTCTCGATCATCCGCCGTTGTACCACATTCATCCGATCACACCTGGGACCTATGTGAAGCTTTCCGTAACCGATAGCGGATGCGGAATGACTCCAGAAGTACAAGCCCATATATTCGAGCCGTTCTTTACGACGAAAGAGGAGGGAAAGGGAACTGGGTTGGGGCTTTCAACCGTATTCGGTATTGTGACTCAGAGTGGTGGTGGATTGGACGTGATCAGTAAGGCGGGGGAAGGAACCCGGTTTGATGTCTATTTCCCACGTGTTGAAACCGAGGTTCCGGTTCCGTCGGGTGAGAATCCAACAAGGCAATCACTCGGGGGCCATGAAACGATTCTCCTTGTAGAGGATGATGAGGATGTCCGTAGATTAATCGGCGAAGAACTCCGTAAACGTGGATATCGGATTGTTGAAGCGAGAAATGGTGTCGAGGCATGTCTTGTGGCTACCCCGTATATGGGGAAACTCCAGCTATTGCTCACCGATATTATCATGCCAGGCATGAGCGGCGTGGAGCTTGCCAAGAATCTTCGTGTGATTAAGCCAGAGCTCAAAGTCCTCTTCATTTCCGGTTATTTGAATGATGTGGGTGTCGGTGGTGGTGAGACGCCTGGCATCTATCTACAAAAACCATTTACCCCGGAAGTGCTAGCGGGAAAGGTACGGGAGGTTCTTGACCAGCAGTTCTCGAATTCGAAGAAAAGAGGGCAAACACTGGAGCTACCGCAGCCATCGATCCTTAAGCAATCCTGATACATGAACAGTCGATACCTAAAATCTTTCCGCGGTTGGGCAGGTGCAGGAGGTACGATCAGCAGACGTCGTTCGTCACGAAGGGGCATCTCGAGAGCAGCCTATCTTTTTGTGGCCGTATGCGTGTTTCCCAGTCCAAGCTGGTCCATGGACATCTCGTGGGAACAGCTTTCCGCCGGTATTAGGGTTTCGGTGTGGAAACCTGGAGATCGATGTCCTATCGTCCCGACCATGCTGGTTGTCGATATGGATCCGGGACGTACGAAATTCTCGGTTCACTATTACGCCCAAGAAGGACTTCCTGAGCCTCTCAGAATCGACGAATGGCAGAAACGAACAGGCCACCACGTACTCTTTAATGCGGGGCTGTTCCGTGAAAACTTCGCCTATCTTGGTCTTCTCTATAAAGGCGGCCGTTCGTTAGGAAGCCGACGCCACCCCTCGTGGCAGGGATTGTTTGTAGCAGAACCCTCTGCCTCTGGGGCACCAATGGCCCAGATCCTTGATTTGGCATCTGAGGTTTTCGATGAAGTGCGACCACCCTATCGAGAGGCGGCGCAGGCCCTTATGCTTCTTGACCGAACCGGAAAGGTCCGTGTTCGGGAGATGGGAAAGTATGCCTATCAGACGATCGTTGCCGAAGCAGAGACCGGACACATTCTGCTCTTTAAGAGCCTTGGAGCCGTTCGTCTATACGACATCGGTCAATGTTTGAAGGATGCACTTCCCGCTGTGCGTCAAGCGATGGCAATGGATGGAGGGTCCTCCTCGGATGTTCGCATTTTGGAATCGCTGTGGCAGAAAGAGAGAGGCACCGAGGAACGTATTTCATGGAAAAGTTTATTTGCAGGTGGAGGTGGGTCGCATATCCCACTGCCTACCGTAATTGGAGTAAGTCCTCGATGATGAGTAAGTCGTTATGGATAGCCGGTTCAGTTGCGGTGTGTATCGCCGTTGGTGGTTGTGCCGATGGAGCAAAGATTGTGCAACAACACGAATCAGGTGGAGTCGTCATCCATCCGTTCAAAGAGGGACAGGGGCCCATTCTCTCCTCGTTTCGAAAGGATGCTCTTGACCTCATGAAGGAGAAATGTCGCGACAAGTCTTACTCCATCGTTCGCGAGGGAGAAGCTAAGGGACGCAGTCGTGTGGTGAGTCCGCTTGACGGAGCACAAGAACTTGTTGAGGAGCGGCGATGGGGGATTCAGTTTGAGTGCAAATGAAGCGAAGGTGGTCGTCTGTGCCGGGATGGCACTACGAGTGGTTCAGTGTCCGCATGAGATCGTGAATGGTTAGAAGACTCATAAGATGAATGCCTTCCTTCTCGAGACGAGCGTTGCCGTTTTGTTCTTGTCGGTCCACGATCACTAATGCATGCTCCACACGAAGGCCGGCTTCCCGTGCGACTCCCACGGCTTTGAGCAACGACCCACCACTCGTCAAGACGTCGTCCACGATCAGCGCCCGGTCACCTGGACGGATGCTCCCCTCAATCAACCTTCCTAATCCATGATCCTTAGCGTGTTTACGAACGACAAAGGTCCTCCATAGGCGTTGAGGCGATGCGGCGCAGCCGAAATCAGAAATGGTAATAGCGATCGGAATGGCTCCGAGTTCCAACCCGCCCAAGCAGTCAAATTGTATCCCTGCGACAGCCTCATACGCCAGTTCTGCCACCACGCGGCGAGCTTCGGGATGAGCCAGAAGGGCACGGCAATCGACATAGAAAGGACTGATCTCGCCTGATGCGAGCTTGAATCCTTTCTCGCGATCCCATTTAAAGGATTGCGTGTCATGGAACGCGTTTGCCAGTTGCTCTTGAAGCGCCACTCGTCGTTCTCCGTGGGACTGCAACCCAGACCGCAGGGCATTGTACACTGCCAGATCGATTCATGACAGAGTTTTCACCGGCTGACGTTCGTTGCGATGGGGGAAAATCTCCGGATTTGTTCAGCCAACGTATTGGCGACGAGATCCAAGTCAAAGGGCCATGCGTAACGAAGTTCAACATTGGGGTACTGTGGCCGAAGATGATCCAGAATCTCAGGAATCTCGATCTCCGAATGTGAACCGCCGGGTGTGAACATCGTCGTTGTGACGATAATGGACGTGGCGCCTTGTTTGATCAACGACCCGACGGATTCCTCCAACGTTGGTGCACAAAACTCGTTGTATGCGACGGCAAAGAGGTGGCCGTTGAGTTGTGCTCGAAGGCGTGCCGCAACTTGTTCGAGGCCTGCTTGATAAGGGTCTGTTTCAGCAGTTCTCGGCCAGAGGCGGATCTTGACATCGAGTTCAAGCTCTTCTGGGGATGGAGGGACGTTTGCCGCACGCCTTTGTGCTTCCAGCCGTTTGAGTTTTGTCACGAATTCTTGAGGGCATCCCTTGGGAATTCCGCCATGGCCAACTAAAATAACTCCTCGGACGCTTGCGTGCATTTCCAGCTTCCTTTCGTGAAGGTTGTCCCTTATATACTCTCATACCGCATCAGTGGTTGGCTTTATGTATTCCTGAAGATTAGTCTTTCCGTAGCGACTTCCCGGGTATACCGTTCGAATAAATCCTGCTACGAGTGCCATCAGCTTTTTCACAGCAGGGGTTTTCTCAGGATCCGTGGCAGGCAACAGCCGAACGGTGATGGCTTGGTCGTGGAGCTTGAGCTGGATAAAGAATGTGCATGCAGCACCCTGTTCGATCGCCACGGATTCCAGCAGGGCGTCTTTTCCGCTCCGCGACAAATAGAATTCTTGAACCTTGAGAATCTCGTTACCGGATCGGTGAACCATCGGAGTGAATGCCTGATAGAGCCCCTGCAAATCTCCAGCTTTTTCTACAACAATATGCGGCATTGCAGCCCCTTTCTATACATGATTCCGCAGCATAAGCTCTTTGGGATGTGGATTAAGATAGACCTGATCACGAATGTACCCGATGTCGAGGATCTGGACGTAGTGCTTGACCAGTGTGAGAGGGACGATCAACGGTGTCAGTCCTTTATGATAGTCCGCGATCAGGCCAAATAGCTCAGCTTTTTCATCCGGTGTCAATCGACCTTTGAAGTAGCCCACAATATGCTGTAGGACATTCACATGCTTACGTACTGTCGCCTTCATCGTGAGGGCTCTCATGAAGTGCTCGCCGTACATCAACGTCAGTTCCTTGAGGCGATACTGTTCCGCCTGACCGATCAGACGTCCCATTGTTTCGTAGTGCTGCTGGCTATGGGCTAAGAGCAGATATTTGTGAATCGTGTGGAAGCGTATCAGAGCCTGTTTCGTCACTCTGTTCTGGACCAGGTCTTGGAACCGACGGTAGCAGAACACCCGCTCGATGAAGTTCTCTCTGAGCTCCGGGTCGGAGAGCCGGCCTTCCTCCTCGACGGGAATCAACGGAAACTGTTCCGTGAATGCTTTAGCGAAGATCCCGACCCCGCGCTGGCTCGGTATTCCCTGTACGGTGTACACACGCACCCGCTCGAGTCCGCAACTGGGTGAGCCTCTCTTGAAGACAAACCCTGAGAGGTCGTGTTTTTGGAGTGACTCAAGACGCACATCGATCATCGCCTCCATCGCCTTGGTGTGATCATGCTTGCTCGTGATCGTCATCAGCTGGGGGCGATGCGGATTGCCTACCAAGCGCATGGCTTCCCTTGGGGTGCCTAATCCAGTCTCCACCTCAGGACAAACCGGTACCCATTCGACGTAGCGACCCAATACATCGGTCAAGAAATGGTCCTGCTTGTGTCCTCCATCGAAGCGAACCTCATCTCCAAGAAGACACCGACTGATTCCGAGGCGAAGCGGGGTCGTCATCTCGTGGACTCCTGCTTCCCGAGGGAGAGATATTCCTGACGGGCACGTTGGTGATCAACGACTGGAGCCGAATAATCGGCCCCAATGTGACAACCATAACGGTCCTGTTCGTCATGGGACATCAGATGTGGCTCATGAATCTTGCTCGCCGGTACACCGAGAAGTTCAGGCACGTAACGGCGAATATAGGCTCCGTCCGGATCGAACTTCTTGCCTTGGAGGGCAGGATTGAAAATCCGATATCCTTGCATGGCATCTGTACCGGTTGACGCGCACCACTGCCAATTACCGTTGTTTGCAGCCACGTCGGCATCGATCAGGTGCTGCATGAAATACCGTTCGCCGCTCTGCCAATCGATCCGAAGATCTTTGATCAGGAATGAAGCGACGACCATCCGGACACGGTTGTGCATCCATCCTGTTTGATTGAGTTGTCTCATACCGGCGTCGACGATTGGATAGCCGGTCTTTCCTTCACACCAGGTTCGAAACAATTGATCCCGCTCACACCCCGCGGCTCGTGATGGTGGTACGGTAACAGCTTTAAATGGCCCTTTGGCGACGTGTGGGAAAGCCACGAGGACTTGCTGGAAGAACTCGCGCCAGATCAATTCATCGACCCAGGTCAGAACATCAGGCCTGGATACTCGCCCGCTTTTTCTTAGTGCGTTCAGCGCTGCATGAATGGCCATGCGCAGCGACAATGTTCCGAAACGGAAGTGTGGGGAAAGCTTTGCACTCCCATCGATGGCTGGCAGGTTTCTGCCCTGTGCATATGCATGAATCGGTTTTTCTACGAACCAGCGCAACCGCTTCTGGGCATTCCGTTCACCAGAGGCAATCGCCAAAGGGATGGAACTGTACCCCAGCTCTTCTGCTGTGGGGAGGGGACTCGAGACGGGCAGGGAGGTGGCTTTCTTTTTTGCAAGGTCAATCGGGATCGGCTGAACCGCTGGACGCGTTGCATGCCATTTGGTCCACCAGCGTGCGCGATACGCGCTGTATCGTTGTAACGGTTCCCCGGTTGCTCCCCGCACTTCAGACGCTTCAAACACAACATGATCTTTGAACGTCCGCACTGCCACTCCGAGCTTTGCCAAACGCTGGTGAGCCAGGCGGTCCCGCTCTATCGCGCCCGGTTCGTAGTCGCGACCCCAATAGACTACGTCGGCCTTCCAATCAGTTGCCGTTTGAACAATTTGTTCAACTGGCTCACCGCGACGCCACTGCAGAGTGAGTCCGAGGGCGGCGAGGGAGGCTTGGAGCTCATCCAAGCATCCCAGCATAAAGTTTACGCAAGCTGATCCGAACTCATGCGACTGCAGCAACGGCTCATCGAACACAAAGAGCGGAATGACTTCATCGCATTCTTGGCTGGCTGCTGTAAGTGCCGGCTGGTCATGCAACCGAAGATCGCGCCTAAACCAAACAATCCCACGCATATGCCCACCTTTGCTCCGAAGGGTTACCGTTCCTGCTTTCCATGAGATCCCGCCGGCCCTCTTGGGAGTTTGTCGCCTGCTACGCGCTCCACGGAGAGTTCATGAAGGCCTTTCTCGTCCTTCACGCCAAGCTTCACAACGGTTCCCGCTTCCCCTCGTATCATTGTGACCACTTGCTCGTAACTTTTTCCCGTCACGGTGGTTCCATCCACACTCACGACCTCATCCCCATGCCGAAGTCCTGCTTTGTGAGCAGGCCCCTCCGGATGGACCATACCGACATACAGGATGGCTGGATCGCCGATCCGCTCGGCTCCCACGTGAAGGGAAATGCCGATGACACCGTTAGGGAGTGTCGTGTCGTCTCGATGCCCATAAGGAACCTGGCTTTTGTGCTGGTCAGCCATGGCTGAACCAGCTATGAGAAGGCCCATGATCAATCCTGCCGCCATATGGAAGCCACGAATTCGCATACACGCACCTCCTGTTTAAGGACCCCGTTGATCACCGAACACTTACCAATCCAAGTAACGACAGTGCCGCAACTGCGAGAAAGCCTGCCAACAATCCTGTTGCAACATGAATATAGTTGTCGGGAATTCTCATGGGCCCACCTCCTCGTGGGCGATATGAAATGATCACTCGGCGAATGCTACCGTTACACCATGAGTCTTGACTGCCGTTCATGTCCTGTTCTCAGGGGCGATCGGCTTCTTGAGCGCGGCTCGCAAAGCCGGTTCCAGCGTCGGATAGTGAAAGGCATAGCCTTCCGCCATGGCTTTTGCTGGAATCACTCGCTGACCGGTTGTCATCAGTGTCCCCAATTCACCCAGCAGTATGTTTAAGGCAAGCTTTGGAACAGGAAGCCACGATGGTCTGTGGAGCACCCGCCCAAGCATTTCACAGAATACGTTCATCGTCACAGGCTCCGGCGCGACGGCATTGATTGGGCCGGAAACCGTCGGCGTAGTGAGAGCCCATTGGATCAGACTGATGTGGTCCCGACGGTGAATCCAGGACACCCACTGTGTTCCCGGCATGATCGGACCGCCTGTGAAAAGCCTGAAGGGCAACGACATTTTGGCCAATGCACCACCATCTGCTTCCAGAACCATCCCGGTTCGTAAGGTGACGACACGCGTGCCGAACTCCGCAGCTCGAAGGGCCTCGGCTTCCCAAGCGAGGCATAAATCGGCTAAGAAACCCTGGCCTCGCGCCGCTCCTTCATCCAGATGGCGATCGTCGCTCGCGCCGTAATAACCGATGCCGGACGCGCTGATGAACGTCGCTGGTTTAGAAGAGTGCCGTGACATGGCTCTGACCAATAAGCGGGTGGTGAGTACGCGACTGTCGGTGATGAGTTGCTTGCGTGCGTCGGTCCAACGTGCCTCGGCGATCGGCGCTCCAGCGAGATTGATGACCGCATCGGCCCCCTCAAGGACTTGCTCCCAGGGTCCCGTGTCTCGCCCGTTCCAGGGTACCCAGTTGATAGGTTGGTCCCCATGGGAAGTCTGTTGTAGGTGCCTCGTGAGGATGCTTACTCCATGCCCTTCTTTTAGTAGCGAATGACACAGCGCTCCACCTATGAATCCGGTTCCTCCAGTCACTACGATGTTCATACGACTAGCTCCTGAAATTGCACCATGAGTATGGTCGATTACTCATGGTGTCTTCGGTCCTTGGTTTGGCGATGCCGTACTGCAATGGTAACAGCTTGAGAGACTCCCATTACCATGCCACTGGTCAGCAATCCTATCGTGAGTAACAAGAATAAACTTATATCCATGGTCATCCTCCTCCACATCGCTAAGGCACGTTAAGACATATCAGTGAGAACGCTCGTGTTCCACCGAGTAGACAGCCCCCGGTAAAACCGAGGGTCTGTCCACATCGGCGGGGCGGCGCCGGGCGGAGTTCCGGCGCCGCCTCCAGGGAACCATTTCCGGCATCCGATAAGGTTGCTCGTTTGTCCACTCCAGTACCACCCGAACTCCTATTTGCCGGAAGCATTTCGCTCAATACCACGGACACAGCGAAACCCTGTTCCATGAGTCTGCAAGGCGAACCCGCCACGGCCTCGCGCCGATGTGGTGATATCGGACGTTGGACTATGCCAGGACCCGCCACGAATCGACCGAACCACTCCCTTCTTGTCGGGACCTTGTGGATTCCGGTTGGGAGCATGCTGGTAGTACTCCGCGTCGTACCAATCGGAGACCCACTCCCTGACGTTCCCGGCCATATCCTTCACGCCGTAGGGTGAATCTCCATCTGGAAGCGATCCGACAGCGTGCAGGGTATGCTCATCCTCCCACTCTCGATCAAAGTTCGCCCGCTTTGCCGTGGGCGGTTCATTGCCCCAGGGATAGAGGCGGCCATCAGTCCCGCGAGCAGCCTTCTCCCATTCTGCTTCTGTCGGGAGCCGTTTCTTTGCCCAACTACAATAGGCCTTAGCGTCGTACCAAGTCGTCTGGACCACCGGGAGTTGCTCAATGCCCTTAATAGATTGGAGGCTCCCGGTGCCATAGGGATTGGGTGGTGTGCGATGGCCAATGGATTTTACAAAGGCCATATACCGCTCGTTCGTCACTTCGACTTGATCGATCGCAAACTCGTCGAGGTAGACAGATCGCTGCGGTCGCTCATCGTCCCGGCCTGTTCCTTCTGGATTGCCCATCAGAAATTCTCCGGCTGGGATCGTGACCATCGGCACCGGGTCAGGCTCTTTCGTTCCCGGCAACGCTTCCCCGGTGAACGACTGTATGAGCACGAGGACCGTGACAACCGCGATCGTCATCCTCTTGAACTGAGTTGATCTGCGCCACAGTCCGGTCATCATTTCTTCTGCTCCTTGCTACCCCTAATGGCTTGGGTGGTATGGAGTCTCACTTGCTTGCATAGTTCCTCCACTTGCCGATCGTCTCCCCGCTCCGCTGCCTCTTGCGCCTGGGTCACGAGGGTTCGGGCTTCGTGCAGGTGTTGCTCGATTTCCGCCTGAAGAGCAGGTGAGGCCACTGTTCCCCCCAACGCGGCTCGATGGTAGACCTCCCATGCCTGGTCCACTTCATGATTGGCCTCATGGACCAGCTGGGCCTTATCCTCATGCGGGTGCCCGGGTGAATCGATGGGACCAGCGTGGAGGGATGAGGCTCCCAGGAGGGCGATGAGGACCATCCCTCGATAAAGCATCTTGTTGTGTATCATCGGTGCGCCTCCGTCACGATCAAACCATAGTCAGGAATCCGTGAAATCTTCCTTCACGGTCGCTTCATTGATTGCTCAATTAATTGCCGAAGCTCCAGCAGCTCCGTATTCTTGGGGTCAAGGGCCAATCCCTGAGCAAGGGCCTGCTGGGCCTCTGCGAAGTGTTCTCGCCCCATTTCGACGTAGGTCAAGATGGCGGCCTCCTTGATACGCTGATCGATTTCTGGTGGGGCAGTTTTCGCGCAGCGGAATCCCAGACCCACGCCGTAGCTGTTATTGAGTGGATGATTCCAGAACCGGTGGGTCGCCCTAGTTGTGCTCTCCGGGGCGATCCAGGAGCCACCGCGTATGACCCGCTTCTCGCCGACCGTCAGACGATCCACGTACGTCCCGGTTCCGCCCATCCACAGGGGTTGAGCCGGGCCGCTTGGATTTACACTCGTTTCAAGCCGTCCATAGTAGCGGGGGTCGTACCAGTCTGAGACCCACTCGAAGACATTACCGGCCATGTGGTGTAGGCCATAATAACTGGCTCCTTCTGGGTATGAATCAACGGGCATGGTGGCATCGTGCTTTTTTCCATAATTGACTTTCGCCGGATCAAAAGCGTTGCCCCAGGGATAGAGATTACCATCTGGCCCTCGGGCGGCCTTTTCCCACTCTGCTTCCGTCGGCAGCCGTTTGCCGCGATATTCGCAGAAGGCTCTCGCGTCCTCCCAATTCACCCCGACGACGGGCAGTTGGGACTTATTTAAACGGGGATCGTCCCAGTAGGCCGGAGCCGGGTGACCTTTTGCCTTGATGAAATCACCATAGTCTTTGTTCGAGACTTCGTACTTATCAATGAAGTATGGATCCAAGAACACCATATGAGCGGGGCTTTCGTCGTTCAGTGCGTCGGCAGACCAGGGTGTCTTCATCCGTCGTTCGTAAAGTGTGAGCTTTTTGCCCGTGTCTACGGGTTGTTCCCGGTCGAGCCCCATCACCGATCCTCCCTGCCCGATATATGACATGTCCTTTGGTGTCGGGTGCTCCTCCGCACGGACTGTCTCGTTCAGTATTGTGAATGCGGTTGCCAACGCCGCGATCACAATGATTCTTGCTGTTTGCATTGCGGACCTCCATCACAAGTTGATGTCTTCATAGTTTATCCATAGGAGCGGTCGCGCCTCTCTCGACACGCCTGGTTCAGCGGCGGTGCTGCGTCGCCGTCTGCCCATTTGGTATTTTCGACATATCGAGGTCCTTCATTTCTTGCAACGCTGCTTGCGCGATTCCCCGTAACATCCCATTGAATACAAGCTCGTGCGGCACGTAGAGGGAATACCAGTACAGTTGGCCTTTCAGTCCCACCGGATCAAAGATCGCCGTCTGACGTATCTGCGTTGAAGAGCCGATCTCCGTCACCTCGAACTCGAGCCACGCCCGCCCGGGCAAATTCATCTCGGACTTGAGCCGCAGGCGCCGATTCGGCTCAATCGCTTCGACGCGAAATGAGTCGACCGTGTCGCCGACGCGGAGGGTCGTGGAAGAACGCCGTCCCCGTCCCATGCCGACACCCCCTTGAAGGAGGTCGATGAAGCCGCGCACCCGCCACAACCAGTCGCAGGCATACCAGCCATGGTCACCGCCAATCCTCTCAATACATCTGAAGACAACGTCAGCCGGCGCTTCAACTGTCAACGTCCGTGAATCGACGATGCGTGTGCCGAACCGGACGCCTCCCCATGATCGCTGCCTGCCAGAAGAAGAGAGCGAGTCGGACCAGCGCGTGGCGGAGAAATGTCGCTCCTCACGGACAAGGGCCCGGTGAATCGATTCATCGATTCCCATCGGACGTACAGAGAAGGTCGTCAGCGCAGCATTGTCCCGTACCACCGTGACATGGACGATGCTCTCAATAATCGCTCGGCCGATGCGAGCGTAGAGCGGCGTGATCAACCCCAACCACAGAGCAGACAGCCAGGGGGTGAGGACCGGCACTGGGATGATAAGAGGCTTCAGCCCACGTTGTCGCCCGTATGCCCGCATCATATCCGCGTAGGAGACTTTGTCTGCCCCACCGACTTCATAGATACGGTATTTGGAGAGGGGAATCTGAAGCGCCTCAATCAGATAGTCCAGCAAGTCGTCGATTCCGATTGGCTGTGCCTTTCCCTTGACCCATCTCGGTGTAAGCATAATCGGCAAGCGTTCTACGAGCGCACGAACGAGCTCAAACGAGGCACTGCCGGAGCCAATCACGGCCGAGGCGCGGAACTCACAGACCGGCAGGCCCGACTGCCTCAAGATGTCACCGACCTCGTGCCGACTGCGCAAATGTGCCGAGAGTTCTTCTTCGTCGCTGCCCAAACCTCCCACGTAGACCAGTCCCTTCACGCCAGCTGCCTTGGCTGCTTCGCTAAAGTTCCGGGCGGCTTGCCGGTCCGCCTGCTCAAACGAGCCGGTCGAACTCATGGAGTGGACCATGTAGTAGGCCACATCGACCCCACGCAATACGTTGTCGAGACTCGCTCGATCAAGAACATCACCCGCGACAACTTCCGTTGAGGGATGGATCTTTTGCATAAGAATCTCTGGATGTCTGGCTACACAGCGCAAGCGGTAACCCTGATTCTCCAACGACGGCAGAAGACGGCCGCCAATGTACCCACTCGCGCCAGTGAGAAGGATGAGTGAGGTCCCAGGGGTTGCTGCAGGGTTCGCTGTCGATGTACTTGGACCGGTGTCAGACTTATTCACTTGAGACCTCTCATCACGACTTGGGCCAGGGGAGGGGGCGATATCTCCCCCCCTCCTCCCAGAATTCGACTATTTCTTCTTCATGCTCTTCTGGATCAGTTCACGGGTTGCCAGATACTCCTGGTTCCCCGGATCCGAGGCCAACGCTTTCTCAATGGCAGCCATGGCGTCCGCATTCTTTTCGGCACCCATGGCAACTAGTGCCTGAATGAAGGCGTCACGTCCTGTTTGCACGGCTTCGTCCGACACTGTCTGTACGGACTTTGCGCAACGAAATCCAAGACCGACTCCGTATGAATTATTATCAGGCTGATTCCAGAAGCGGTGACTCGTATGGAGTGAGGTTTCCGGCGCAAGCCAAGACCCACCACGGAGCACTTTCACCGGTCCCTGATTGGCGAAGTTGTACCCCTTCTCGGCGCCTCGGGGATTCATTGCTGGACTGGTCTTGTAGTAGCTGAGGTCATACCAATCCTCGACCCATTCAAAGACGTTTCCAGCCATGTTATGGACACCATAGCCGCTCGCACCTTCCGGATAGGAATCGACAGGTGTCGTCCGGCCCACGTTCTGCCCATAGTTGGCCTTCTTAGGATCGAGCATGTGACCCCATGGGTAGTGGTTGTCGCCTTGTGGACCCTTAGCGGCTCGCTCCCACTCTGCTTCCGTCGGAAGCCGCTTGCCATCCCACTTGCAGAATGCGTTGGCATCTGTCCAGCTCACACCGACAACCGGATGGTTCGACTTGTTCAGCCGCGGGTCATCCCAATAGGCCGGTGCTGGGTGACTGGTTGCCTTCATAAATTCCTTGTAGCGTGCATTCGAGGTTTCGAACTTGTCGATCAGATAGGCATCAAGCACAACCTGGTGCTGGGCTTCATCCGAATGCTCGCTACTGCCCATGGTGAACTCGCCCTTCGGGATGAGAACCATATCCTTGTCCCTGCTCGGCGCGTCCGCTGCTGTTGCAAGCGTGACGGCTCCCACCATCAATGCCACCCCCACTCCCACCTGAAACACCGTTTGACTCCGCATAAGTTACCCCCTTGGTTTGGAACACCAGGACCGCCCTGGTTCAGGAAAATGTGAATCTGATAGTAACGTCAAATATCGAGCGCTCTCCCCAGCATTCTCCGGTATGACAAGAGATTGGCTGTTTTCTCTATGGTTCGTGCTAGCATTTCACCGAATTACTCGTGGACAAGACTTCCACCATGCGAGCTGAGCGTTGCTCAGCCACCGCCGAGCTCCCCCCTCGTCTCCACGACCAGGAATTCCCCCTTATGCTGAGGGTGCAGATGACACCAGAAGGGAACCTGTATTGTTGACTGATCTGCATTAGCTGCCTTGTAGAAGTGCAAAGTCATGGTCTTCCCAGGTTGAAGTGTATAGCCCGTGTGCCCTTTGCCTTTCACGTCTTTCACCTCAACACCATCGCCCTCCTTCTTGATTACCCCCGTTTTGAATGCTGGAGAAGTGATCCCATGGGGCATGGTGCCATTGTTGCGGAACGTGATGGCTGTCATTTGGTCGGTCATCGTGTGGCCTTTTATGCTGTACCCCTGGTCTGTGATCGTCACATCGACGTGCATTTCACCCTGGTCTGTAGCCTGGACCACGGATCGCCCACCCAACGCTATGACCGTCAGCACGATGGCCCCCATAACTAGTGGAACTAGTAACCTATTTCGTACATGCATGTTGTTCTTCATCACGCCCTCCCTGTGGTTAGATCGTTTAAGAATAAATCGGTTTGATAAGTTACACATGACGTATTAGCGAAATTCAAACTTATCAATCACCGATGACAAAATATCTATCGAAGGTGCATCGCCTTATTGCTCGGCAAAGTATTGTGTTGCACGCTGGACAGTCATCGACTCTTGACGAGTGCCACGGTTCCGCAAGATGACAGGATCGAGGATGTCGCCACACTGCACGCATCGTCTTGTGGCACATTCCAGTTCGCTACTGCTGTTCATCAGGTCCAAGGAGAATTCCTTCACCATAAGACCGCCACACCTCAGGCAGATTGACCGAAGCAGTGCCGAAGACCAATCTGATTGATTCCGAATTTGACCGATGTTTGTTTTCTGCCCCGCTCTCGCCATAGTGACCTCCATTGCATGAAGTTCAATGTATGTCAAAAGTATGTCTAATGTATAAAGCAATATGTCCAATGTGTCAAGTGTTATTATTGAATATATTTGACAAACAATGGACATAAAAATAGAATGGATTTATAAAAATAGATATTTAAATAAATTATATAGTTATGAATCTCGTGAGCATATCGAGAGATGGCATTTAAGCCTGGGGACGTCGAGTTGGCCTTATGAAACTGACAAGGGGGTGAATCGATATCGAAACTGTGGAGAGGAAGATGGCGCGCTCGCTATGCGTGAGTTATTGATCAACTACCGTAAGAATATGTGCTCGGGTTCTGGAGAACATTGCTGAGTTGGATCACAGGTTGGATCGATTGATGAGGCAAACCGTATCTCGCGGCTAACGAGGAGAGATCGATCATATGGCATCATACCCGCTCACAATATTCTTCGATGGAGCCTGCCCGATTTGCAATC
>CABVRS010000001.1 GCA_902500745.1 uncultured Nitrospira sp. | reverse complement strand
TGTATACCATACAACTGGCGACGGCTGAACAGCTGGCCGTTGCGACTGACTCGCGCGCCCATTTCACATTACTCACTCGGCTGATAGAACGAATGGGCGTCACGATCGAGAATGGGTTGGTCGAACAAGGCATGTCTTAACCCGTACGCTCAAGCCTGCTAGAACCTCCGCCCATGCCTGCCCCATCAACGCTCCAAACAACACAATTCCGGATGCCACTGAAGACAGTGAGACCGGCAGCGGCAGCGGATTGGGGAGCAGCCGGGATAACGGACTATTCGATCAGATCAGGGCACATGACGCCCTGTACTTCTGCTTTGGGTCGGATGGCGACAGTCGCAGAACGGCCAACAGCGGAAGTTCGGCGACGAGGTCGTACCACCATAAAGCGGCCCTCAGCCCTGTTGCATTAACGAGTCGAGTTAACCGACGTTGTCGAAGCGGTGCGGCGGAATGGAGACGAGAATTCCAGAATGCTTGCGGGAGATGTAGATCAAAGAGGCAACGTTTGGGTTCAACGATTGGTTAGACCGCACGATTACGATGATCAAGAAGGAAATACTGAATCTATGGCCGAAAGTAGCTTGTAGGCATTATCCGCCTCGGCTTGTACTGTTTTCATTTCTCCAGAATCATAAAAAGCCTTTTCGTGAACGAGTTCTTTCCTTGACTTTCTGAACCGTTCAGCTGAATCCAAGAGTGATTGGTCTGTGCAACCGAGGAGACGAAGCTTTTCCTCGTAGGATTTGAAATCGTATTCTTTGAACTTGTCGACACCATGCTTACTGACAATCAATAAGTGCATCAGTGCTTCTAGCCACATGCTGGTGAAGACAATAGCGATCATCGCTTGCTTAAAGCATTTCTGCTCCGGATCAAACGTGATAATCCATCCAGAAGTGCCATCCTCTTTTGGTCTTCGGCCAGAGTTAAGGAGTTCGGTCATTTCGCGGTGTGCACCGATGGCGATCGCTTTATAGGTTGAAACGTTGGTGATTACCAATTTGTTCATGCTGCTGTTAGCCAGGCCCTGGCTCATTCCTCACTGAAGTAATCGGAATCAATCTTCTTGACCTCGTATGAGCGAGAAGTGGACACCCCAACATTGTGGTCAATCATGTGCTTAGCGAGTGTCGCTCCATCTATGAGCACGATTTTGCTTTCGATACGCGAGGTAAACTCCATGGCATCTGCGGAAAACGACGAGGTCGTTATGAATACGCCCTTGCGTGCCCGGTGTCCTTGTAGCGCCCCGGCAAACTTCTGAATCTCGGGACGGCCCACAGTGCCATCCCAGCGTTTCGCTTGGATGTAGATCAAGTCGAGGCCCAGACGATCCTCCTTGATGATGCCGTCGATTCCTCCGTCGCCGCTCTTGCCCACCGCCTGTCCGGCATCTCGAAGAGTGCCTCCGTAACCCATTCGAACGAGCAGTTCGACAACCAGGCGCTCAAAGAATGCGGGAGAAGCCACCTTCACTTGATCCAGAAGTTCGGATTCGAGGTTGAGTCGGAGGCGTTGGTAGGCTGAGTCAAGTGCCTCCTCTGGCGTGGCATCACTAGAAGTACTGGCCGTCGTCGCAGGTTCATCCGGCCGCTCGTGACGCAGTTCACGGAAGGCCACGAACTCCGGGAACCGCTCCAAGTACTTGACATCGATCCGTTCAGGTTTCGAGGCGAGCACTTTCTGACCGCTCTCAGTAATGCGGAAGAATCCGCGACGAGTCGAGGCAATTAGGCCAGCCTTCTTTAGGTAGGTGCGAGCCCAACCGGCACGGTTCCGAATAATAGTCTGCTGACCGCTCCCGAGCAGTTGCTGACGCTCCTCTGTCGAGAGGTTGAAATCCTTCACCAGCGAATCGACTACCTCACCGATGTTGTGCTCCTTCTCGTCATCCAGAAAACGAAGAAGTGGCAGCATGACCGTCTGGTAGTCAGGTATCGCCATCATGATCTCCTATCGATTCGCCTGTTGGGCCGTCGAAAAATGCTTAGGAGGATTCGTATAGGAACCAGATCTGTATTTCCGTCCGCCTAACACAGCTTCAATGATCCTGAACAATATCCCATCATCGACGATGGCGCAATGAGTTACGGCCCATCGACCGTGCATCATGGGTTCTTATGCGGATCGGCGCAAGACCGTAGCTCATAGGGTCATTGCTTGACTTTGCACTCTGTCAAGGCCCGCCGCTGCTGCGCTGTGAGGGGCGTCACCGCCAGCGACGCCTGGATTTTGGACACGCGTGACGGCGAAACTCCAAAGCGAATGGCCACCGTATTCAGCGGTTCATTCCCGGCGCGGCGCAAGAGCCAGACGGCGGTGTGATAGGCTTCTTGATGTCGACGTGTGGTCACGGCAGTCGAGGAGAGCCCATACACTGCGGCGACCCGCTCCAGAATCTCCACCGCCTTCAGGCGGGTCGGGTCGGTTTGGGCGCGCGGGACATTGGCAAGGCCTTTTCGGTGGACCATGGTGGCCATTCGCTTTCGAAACGCCGGGCTCCCCAAGAAAATCTGCCCCGTGAGTTGTGGCCAGGGGGAGGCGCCGCCAATCCCGTCGACGACAAACTGCCGGTAGAACGATACGGCGCGCTCACGGTTTCTATCGAACAGCGACAAGACAGGATCAATGGCCAACCAGGATGGGGTCGGGTGTGCGCCTGTTGTGGCCCCGTAGCTGCTCCACATCCATTCCTGCGGCGTGGCTACCAGACCGGCTCTGACGGGATTGAGCACAACATAGCGGCAGAGCTCCAGCATATAGCTCTCGCGCTCCACCAGAATACTCTTGAACCGGCCCTGCAAGACATGGCCCACACGATGATGCCGCCGATTAAAGTACTGCGTGTAGCGACCGTTCAATCGCCGCATGCCGCGACTCAGATTGGGTTCGGGTGTTTCGAGCAGCAGATGGTAGTGATTGCCCATCAAGCAGAAGGCATAGCAGTGCCAGTGTTGTTGGAGGATCTCCTGCCCGAGGAGGGCAAGAAAGCGGTGGCGGTCGGCGTCATCGAGGAAGATCGGCTGCTGGGCATTGCCCCGCGCCGTGACATGATGGAGCGCCCCGGGATAGTCCAACCGTAACTGCCGTGCCATGGGCAGGAGGATAGAAGTCAGTCATGTGCAAAGTCAAGCAATGACCCTCTCGTTTTCTCTCGTTCTTTCTTGGCACAGACTTCACAGGAGAAAAGGAGCACGCACCTAAAGGGTTATGCAGAGAGAGGGAGAAGAACTACGCCATGGTTCGCAGACTAATGCCACAGCTAAGAGAAGCCTCGCTGTTGCAAAAGGCAGCAACTCTCCAGGAAGGTGAGGCGTGTGTCACTTCAACTCTTCATGAATGGAATTTCATAACTTATGGATTTTGCGAACGAAGGCCTCCCTGGTATAAACAAAGCACATCGGCACCAAACTTGCCCGTTATTGCATCAGTGTCGAATGCGCGGCACATATTTCAATCATCTCCAAACTATGGGGTATAACACTATGAAGCACATGTTGATGGTAATCATGGCAGTGGCAGTGACGTTCAGCGCCACGGCGTTCGCGGGGGATAGCCCGAAGGAAGGCGGCAAGGACAAAAAACCGGGACAGGCAGTTGAGACGATCTACGGAGACGAGAAGAAGTAGGAGAAGATGTAATTTCCTTCTTATCTCGGCGAGGCTAGTTTGCTTGAGGGGGGGGGCCACTTCTTGTGGAAATCCCCTCAAGTGCTTTTATCCCCGGTTGGTTCTGAGATAGACTGCCTGCAACCCTACGATCGTCTTCGTGTCACGGATTGTCCCATCTTCGATTTTGTCCATATCCTCCCGACGCATGGCCGAATCTATTCCCCGACCATGTATCACGGGTGCTTATGCAGATCGGTGCAAGCCCCCCCCTTCTGATAGTGGTCAGTCGTGGACTTCTGCTTTGGGTCGAAAGCGATCGCTCAAGAAACGACCACTTGTGAAACGGGAGAGAGTCAGCACACTACGTTATTGGATCAGCAGTTATGAGAGTGGCTCAGAATCTTTGGCAATGCACGACGCCGTGTCGGCCACATAAAAAGGGGGCCTGCCGAACGGCAGGCCCCCTCATCATGATGCAGTCAGTAGACTGAATCGGTTACTTTAACGCCTCAATACCGGCACCGAAGTTAATGTGAAACGCGGCGCCATTCATCACCAGAGCCGGTACTGACTTGACTCCGGCTGCTTCCGCCTCAGTCACCCGCGCCTTGCTCGTGCCGAGATGGACGTGTTCCACCTCATATTTCGACGGATCCAGAGCGTTGGCCACGCTCTGCTCGGCTGCAACGCACACGGGGCATCCTGCGTGATAGAAAATCGCTTTGCTTTTCATCATGGTCTCCTTTCAACTGAAACGGGTTGTGGTGAGATTGTCTTATCTGCGACAGGGTAGAAACAGCGCCAGGCTCAAGGTCGCAGGCACGTTGGGTTTCCTGGCCACTTGTTGGTAACATACTGACGGTCTCACAACGAAATCAATACAAAAATGATCTGGGTTTGTGAAGGCCTCCCGGCTTTCGTGGCACAAGACCTGGATGGGCAAACGGAGTCACTGCATTGGGCATACGAGAACCCCAGCGCGTTCTGCCAACATGGCCTTTTCGCTGTGCTTCACGTATCGTGCATGGTGATGTATCGCTTGAATCGGCAGGATATCCGTTTCCCACCCATTGAGCAGGCTACCCCCGAAGGCCTGCTTGCCATTGGCGGGGATCTCCGTCCTGAGCGGCTCCTTGAAGCCTATCGGCATGGCATCTTCCCTTGGTACAACGACGATCAACCCATTCTCTGGTGGTCGCCGGATCCCAGGGCCGTACTGTTTCCGAACAAGCTTCATGTGCCGCGTAGTCTTCAGAAACGCCTTCGCCAGAACCGGTTCACCGTCACACTCGATACCAGCTTCCGGACTGTCATGGAACAGTGCGCAGGTCCGCGCACGCAATATCCCGAAGGAGGCACCTGGATCACAGAGGATATGCTTGACGCCTACACACGACTCCATGCCCTTGGCTACGCCCATTCAGTTGAAAGCTGGCAGGATAACCAGCTAGTCGGTGGCCTCTATGGTGTGGCGATTGGCGGGGCGTTCTTTGCCGAGTCAATGTTTACAAAAGTTGATGACGCATCAAAGGTGGCGCTCGTCCGACTTGTGCGACAGCTCCACACCTGGGGCTTTCGCATGATCGATTGCCAGCAGTTCTCTCCCCACGTGGCGCGATTCGGCGCAGAAGAGATTCCTCGGTCAGGCTTCATCGCACATCTCACTGAAGCCCTCACGCTTCCCGACCGTCGGGGACGGTGGGAGTTCAAAGAAGTTATCGGTCAGAAAGACTAGGAAAGGACAGGTTGCGGGTTGCGACGTGCGGCCCACACGACATTGACAGCCTCTTCCTCGGTCGCCTATGATTTCCGGTATCTATGAAGGAGAACCGCACATGAGCTTTGTCATTACACCGAAAGAATTGAAGGCCCGAATCGATAAAGGGGATAAGTTGGTACTATTGGATGTGCGTGAACCGTGGGAAAACCAGCTCGCCAAGCTCGATAACTCAGTGCTGATTCCCCTCGGCACGTTGCCGCAAGCCCTCTCGCAATTGGACAAGAATTCCGAGATCATCGCCTACTGCCACCATGGCATGCGAAGCGGAGACGCGACGGGATTTCTTCTTCAGCAAGGATTCGCGAACGTGAAAAACTTGATCGGTGGGATCGATGCCTGGTCCATCCAAATCGATGGAAGCGTGCCTCGATATTGACAGGCTGGCCCTGGAGCGGTCTCGTCGACTGCTCCAGTGACGTGATGACAACCCGGTGATGACTCAGCCTCGCCATGAAGCGTGAGAGCCTCTCAACTACTTGTTCTTCCCTTGGAAAAATTCGACGGTCTGCTTAAGTCCTTCGGCAAGATCGACCTTCATCTCCCACCCCAACTCCTGTTTAATCTTGGACGGGTCAATCACACTCCTCAGCTGTTCGCCGAGCTTCGCCGGCCCATGAACCTCCTTCGCCGGAGACCCGGTCAGACCCGCGAGCATGCGGAAGAGCTCGTTCACCGATGTCTCGGTACCAGTTCCGACGTTGTACACTCCGTGCGCATCTTGGCCCATGGCTGCGAGATTGGCTTCCGCCACGTCATCCACGAACACAAAGTCACGTGTTTGTCGGCCGTTGCCATTGATGATGGGCTGCTCATTATTCAACATCTTCTGGATAAAGATGGCGACCACCCCGGCTTCTCCTTCGGGATCCTGCCGCGGTCCATATACGTTGGCGTATCGTAGGCTGACCACTGGAATGCCACCCGTGCGTTGGAAGTAGGACAAGTAGTGTTCACCGCATAGCTTACTGATGCCATAGGGTGACAGCGGGTTATTGCCGTGAGATTCCGGGGCAGGGAAGGTCTCCTGTTCCCCATAGATCGCTCCCCCGGACGAAGAAAACACTACCTTTCGGCATCCGTACCGAACCGCCTGTTGCAAGACGTTCATCGTGCCTAAGACGTTGACTTGCGCATCGAATACCGGATCCTCGACGGAGTTGCGCACGCTGATTTGAGCCGCGAGATGAAGGACCACGTTGGGCCGCTCGTTGCGGAACACCCGTTCCAATCGCCCGCTGGTAATGTCGGTCTTGTAGAGACTCGCCGCGCGGTTGACGTTTTTTCGCTTTCCGGTGGCCAGATTATCGACGACGACAACCTGATGCCCTTCTTCCACGAGTCGGTCCACGACATGAGATCCAATAAATCCCGCACCCCCCGTCACCAGTACTTTCATTGGCCCTCCTCAGTGAGCTGTCTACTGCAATCTTTCTTACATACCATGAAATGAGGCATGGTATTCAAGAATTGCCAATACTTCTTCATTGCCTTTTTTTTTGCCTTTGATGGGAGACGCGACGACCTGATTCGTCTGTAATCCCATGTCGGTCGCAAACCGTAAGACTCTCCGGACGACCTCTTCTCGTTGTCCCTCGTCCCGCACGACACCTCCTCGACCCACTTGCCCCTTCCCCACTTCAAACTGCGGTTTAATCAAGGCGATGATATCGGCCCGAGGCTGTAGAAACTGCATGATGGGCTGGAGTACCTTCGTCAACGAGATGAAGGAGACATCGATCACGACCAGATCGATTGATTCCGGGATGGCGGAGCGCACCATGTATCGTATGTTGGTTCGCTCAATCAACACCACACGCGGGTCTTGTCGAAGTCGCCAGTCGAATTGGCCGTAGCCAACATCAACCGCGTAGACCTTGACAGCCCCTCGTTGCAACAAGCAGTCGGTGAAACCTCCCGTCGAACAGCCGACATCGAGACAGACTCGCCCGTGAGGAATGATAGAGGAAACATCGAGCGCTGCCGCCAGTTTCTCACCGCCTCGGCTGACAAACGGCTGAGATTCCCCGGTCATCTCAATGACCGCATCCACGGGGATCACCCTGGATGGTTTGTCGACGATGAGCCCGTTGCTTTTAACTTTTCCGGCCAGAATCATGCGGGCTGCCGTGTCTCGGCTCTGCACCAAGCCTTGAGCCACCAGCACGTGATCGCAGCGATCCTTCTCGAGTCGTACTTTCGTACCCATGAGTGGCAAATACAGGAGGGCGTGACAGTCCCCTGCCATCAGATAGGGCCTCGTTAAGACTCCTCGGTGGAGCCCTTCAGGTCGATGTCCTCGGATGTGAAGGCACGCAGCTGCTTCTTCCCATTCTTGTCCTGGACAAGAACTTCCACTTTCCGTTCCGCTTCTTCCAACACCTTCAAACAATTCCTCGACAGTCGGATGCCTTCCTCGAAAATCTTTAATGATTCATCGAGCGGCAGATCTCCCTTCTCCAATTCACCCACGATGACTTCCAGTCTGGCCATCGCTTGTTCAAATTTCACTCCAGCCACAACGTGCTCCTTTGAGTGACAACAGGAAGTATTATATCCAAGTCCGGGCAGGCATTTATACTGACGGATCCGGCGACACTTCTTCCACCGTACAGCGTAATTGGCCGTTGGCCAACCGAGCCAAGATCTGTTCGCCAACCGATACGCGCCTCACATCTCGAATGAGTTGGTGGTGGGCCACCGTTTCGAGAATCCCATAGCCTCGGTCCAGTATGGCAAGTGGACTCAGACTATTCAATCTGTCGAGATACCCCTGAATCTGCTGTTCGTTTTGCTTCAGGCCATAGCGCATGGCGCCCATCAAACGGGACCGCAATTGCGGGACGATGGCCATCCCGTGGCGCACTCGAATGTCAGGGCTCGCAGAAGCCAATGCGTGGCTCCATTGCTGTGCCGTGGCCGTCACCTGTTTCAGCCTGGCCCGTATGGCTTCGCGCATATCCGCCACAGCACCATCCACCTGTTGCGCTTCGCTGAGAATTCGAAATCGGACATTCGTCAGATGGGCCATCATAAGATCAAGTCGTTGATTGCGCTCGAAGCATTGCGACGTCATGGCCTGTCGACAACGAGCCGCAAACATATCGAGACGTTCCACGATCTCCGCCAACACCGGAGCCACCATTTCTGCCGCAGCTGAAGGCGTCGGAGCCCGTGCGTCGGCCGCAAAGTCGGCGAGGGTCACATCCGTCTCATGCCCGACGGCTGATATGATCGGGATCCGTGACGCGGCAATCGCTCGTACGACCGCTTCTTCGTTGAAACTCCAGAGATCTTCCATCGAACCGCCACCCCGCCCCACGATCATCACATCGATCGAGTTGAGCTCATTGAGGTCGTGAATGGCCGAGGCAATCTGTTCGGCTGCGTCAGCTCCTTGGACCTGGACAGGTGCGAGAACAATGCTCAAGACGGGACAGCGACGGTGTAACACGGTGATGAGGTCTCGAAGCGCCGCTCCGGTCGGTGAGGTCACGATTCCAACCGTCCACGGGAACACCGGCAACGATCGTTTGCGCTGCGCGTCGAAGAGCCCCTCTGCTTCAAGTCGACGCTTCAGCTGCTCAAACGCCAACTGGAGGGCACCTCGCCCCTTGGGTTCAAGATGATCGAGAATAAGCTGGTACTCTCCGCGTGGCTCATAGACAGAGAGCCGCCCGCGCACGATGACCTGCAGCCCGTCTTCCAACCCGAATCGCAATCGGAGCGCGGCAGAACGAAAGATGACCGCACGGATCTGACTCGACTGATCTTTCAACGTACAATAGAGATGTCCGGATCCTGGTGCGCGCAGATTCGAAATTTCCCCTTCAAGCCAGACTTCGGCAAAATCGCTTTCAAGGGAAGCCCGAACCATGGCGGTCAATTCAGAGACCGTGAGAACCGGCCTTGGAGGCCCATCAAACGCAGGAGGAAACAGTGAGGAGGAAGAGTAGGTATTCGTGAGCCCGCTCCTTCCTAGTCGCGGATGAGGATCACCACGCACCCACCGACAGGCACGCTACAGGGTAGCCGACTTCAGCATGGCCGGCTAATCGACAAGGCGAATGCGTTCGAATGCGACGGCTTTGCCCAAGCGAGGGTCAAGTTCCAGCAAGACCGCACAAAACACTGACGGTCCCGAAGCGACTTCGAAGCGCCGGGGCATTCCGGTCAAAAACTTTTCGATCGCCAATTCTTTTTTGACTCCGATGACCGAATGAAGCGGTCCCGTCATCCCAATATCGGTGATGTAGGCGGTCCCTTTGGGAAGGATCTGCTCATCGGCGGTCTGCACGTGGGTGTGGGTGCCGACGACAGCCACCGCTTCCCCATCCAAAAAATGTCCCATGGCCATTTTTTCAGACGTGGCCTCTGCATGCATATCGACGATGATGGCGGATGTTTCCCGCTTCAGCCGTGACACTTCTCGCTTCGCCGTCTGAAACGGGCAATCGATCGTCGGCATGTACACTCGACCCATGACCTGCAAAACCGCCAGCCGTTCGCCGCCTGCCGTCTCAATGACGACGCTCCCGTTTCCTGGAACGCCCGCCGGATAGTTCGCCGGACGGAGCAAACGAGGTTCACGGGAAAAATACTCGACTGCTTCCTTCTTATCCCAGGCATGATTGCCTGTGGTGATCACCGAGACTCCCGTCTCAAACAGCTCCTCTGCCAGTTCCGGCGTAATACCGAACCCGCCCGCGACATTTTCGCCATTCGCAATGACCGCATCAATCTGACGCTGCGCGACCAGGCGAGGCACTGCCCGAGCCACAACTCGACGGCCGGGCTCGCCCATAATGTCGCCGATACAGAGCACCTTCATTTGGCGTATTCCACGTATCGACTTTCTCTGATGACGGTCACCTTGATCTGTCCCGGATAGGTCAACTCCTGTTCGATCTTTTTCGCCAGTTCGCGAGAGAGCTGAAAAGACTCGGCATCGGTGATGTCTTCTTGTCTGACAATGACGCGAATTTCCCGCCCGGCCTGAATGGCATACGCCTTCTGCACACCTTTGTGTCCGGTCGCCAGCGACTCGAGTTTTTCGAGCCGCTTCACGTAGGACTCCAGTGCTTCCCGTCGTGCACCGGGACGTGCCGCCGACAACGCTTCAGCGGCCGCCACCAACACGCTCTCCGGACACATTGGCTCGACCTGTTCATGATGGGCGGCGATCGCATTGACGATTTTGGGTGATTCACCGTACTTCTTCGCGATCTCAGCCCCCAGCATGGCGTGCGGTCCTTCTTCTTCATGGCTGACCGCTTTGCCGATATCATGGAGCAAGGCTCCACGACGAGCCAATCTGACATCCAATCCCAGCTCTGATGCCATAATGCCGCAGATGTAGGAGGCTTCGCGGGCATGGTACAGGTTGTTCTGTCCATAGCTCGTTCGGTACTTCAGGCGTCCCAGGACTTTGATCAATTCCGGATGAAAGTCGGAAAGCCCCAACTCAAAGATGATCTTCTCGGCCTCTTCGTACATCAGCTTGTCGATGTCCACCTTCACCTTTTCGACGATCTCCTCAATGCGCGTAGGGTGAATGCGCCCATCATGCATCAGGCGTTCCAATGACACCTTTGCGATTTCTCGTCGCAATGGATCAAATCCGGAGATGATCACCGCTTCCGGAGTTTCATCAATGATGAGATCAATCCCCGTCGCCGCTTCAAGGGCGCGGATATTTCTTCCTTCTCGACCGATGATCCGGCCTTTCATCGCATCATTGGGAATAGGAACCACTGAAATCGTCGATTCCGAGACATAGTCGCGAACCACACGCTGAATCGAAGACGTAATGATCTCTCGCGCCTCACGCTCCGCATTCTCGCGGGCTTCTTCGATCGTCCGTTTGGCGATCCCAACGGCGTCCAGTCGAGCCTGCGATTCCATCTCCACGATCAGCTGCTTCTTGGCCTCGTCCGCCGTCATGCCCGCCACACGTTCCAACGCGTCGCGGTGCTCGCGCTCGGCTTTTGCGCATGCAGATTCCTTGGCCAGCAGTCCCTCTTCTCGTTTCGTAAAATCGACCTCGCGCTTGCGGGTCTCATTCTCTCGTTTTTCCAAGGAGGCGACCTTCTGGTCGAACCCTTCTTCGCGCTGGATGAGACGTTTTTCCAACGCCAACAATTCACCAAGCTTGGCTTTCTGCTCTTGTTCAAATTCGGACTTTGCCTTGAACGCAAGATCCTTCGCCTCTAGTCTCGCTTCCTTGAGAACATTCTCCGCCTCGCGTTGTGCGTTCTGCACAACCTGTTTAGCCAGTTCCTCCGCCTCGGCTTGTTTGGCACCTGTCATCCGACGACGCAGAAGCTCAAATATCCCAGCTCCGACTACGGCGCCGAAAACCCCGGAAAGCATGATGTACACGGCAATTGAGGTTGAAATGGAAGTCACCCCCTTCTTGAAAACCATCAGGCAGCTCTGCACAACCTGACAGAAAGCCCACTCCATGGTCGAGCCTGGTGGGCATGAGTGCGATGTAAGATGAAGACAGAAGGAGGCTTAGGAGATCGCGAGTCGTTCGGCCTGGAAACGCAAGAGAGCGTGGGGGTACGCTTCCACGGTAGCGAATACGTTTCTACTACTGCCCCTCCCTCGCCGCTGATCGCTCTCGATCAGTTGCTGGTGAGAGTCAGTGATCGAAACAGGTGTGGATGGTAGATACTCGCCGTCTCCGGACGGCATATTTCTGCTATCGTTGCGTCGGACAACCGGTCGCTTCGCCGCACACCAAACCAGCCGACCAACCAAGACTCTTCCACTCAGTACCCACCGAACCAGTTCTTCGTATCCCCTCAACGTTATGTGCTCTCTTCCTGTAGTTACAGCCGTTTCCGGTACATGAACGATTATGCGATGTGACCCTTCCCTCTGACTATCAACTCACTCGTCTATCTGCACGATAACAAAGGGACTCTTTGAAAGCAAGGCGAATCCCTCTACCGAAAGAGCGATGTCGGCATCTGCTCATCGATGGACTCCATCAAGGTCGCCATTCGCCGTTCGACATCGGCCTCTCCTTGTGCACGTTTCTTCTCGGACTCAAACAGTTGATGCGCAAGGTTAATGGCGGTGAGCACCGCTAACTTTGACGGGGTCGTCGTTTTCATTCCTTCGGCCAGGTGTTTCATGCGATCGTCGACAAAGTGGGCCAACCGCCGGACATAGGCGTCATCGCCGTCTCCCGTGATCGCGTACCGTTGACCATAAATCTCGACATCAATGGTCTTAGTCAATGGCCACCTCCTTGGGATCCTCGATGCATTCGAGCAGTTCGATCTCGCTCATGACTTTTTCTATGCGTGTCCTGATATCGACCCGCTCCTTCTCCCATTGGCGATTCATGTCGTCCTGTGCTACCAATCGCTGGCGGGCGGTCTTGACCTCTTCTTCCAACGCCGCATTCTTCCGTTTGAGCTCTTGAACCAGCTGCACCAGATCACGGATTCGGGTTTCAAGCGCATCAAGTCGATCCAACGCCATGATAGCTCCTCTTTCTTGTGCCTCTAGGGGTAGTGTTCCACTATAAAAACTTCACAACATATTGTCAAGAAACGGTTTTTTGGACTCCCGCCAGGCGACGATATTCCCGGTAGCTTCGCAACACCCGTTTCACATATTGCCTCGTCTCTTGATAGTGAATGAGCTCAACAAACTCATCTTCACTCCGCCCACGATAGGTGGCTGCCCAATTCCTGACCACGATTGGGCCCGCATTGTACGCAGCAATCGTCTGCACCAGATTGCCGGAAAACTGCGCAAGCAGTTGTTCCACGTACCGGACGCCGATTCGGATATTCGTCTCTTCATCAAACAAATCTTCGCGAGAGGGTGGGGGAAGCCGATGCTGTTGAGCCACCGCATTGGCGGTCGCAGGCATCACCTGCATGAGTCCGATCGCCCCGACCCGAGAGACAGCTTTCCAATCGTACTGACTTTCCTCACGAATGATGGCCGCCACAAGAAAGGGATCCACGCCGTTGACCGCCGACATCTTAATCGTGGGAATTAATCCGGTCGGATAGGCGACGCGCCAGAGGTCATCGGCGATCTCTCCGCCGGTCCGCTCCAACTTCTCCCGAAATCGAGATCGCACCAGACGCAAGGCATGATGGTACGCACCGACTTCGTTCAACATGATCGATAACGCCGCCAACGCCTCAGGGTCGCGACCGTACTGATCGGTCAAGGCCGCAAGTTCTCTGACGGCATCCTGTTCGAGGCCAAGTGCCCGTAGCTCGACGGCACGCCGATAGGCCGACTGCTGTTCGATATGCGCCCGATTCTTGGCATGATTGTCTTGCGCTGAAGCTTCGGCCGACTCCCCAACCGGCTGAGCCACACTGGTGGGCACAGTGGGATTCTCCTGCTGCGTCCGACTCTGGCTCGGCACGTCTCCCAGGTCTCCTGCCAATTGGCAATAATAGGTGTAGGGAAACTGTTGGCAAAGCCGTGCAAACACCTCGCTGGACTTCGCGGCTTCGACATGGCTGTAGGACCGGGCAATCCAGTAGAGCACTTGAGGTTCAAGCTCGCTCCCCTTCTGGTCGATGATCTGTTGCCACGCGCGGATCGCTTCCTGATAACGCGCCGTTCGGTAGAATGCCCATCCTTCCCGCCATCGCGCCTCTGCTCGTTGGGATGCCGGCTCTCCCGATTTCGCCGCGCGTCGATATTTGGTGATCGCTTCGTCGAACCGCGATTGATCCTCAAGCCAAATCCCGCCGAACACATTGATTTGCCCTTTTTGCTCTGGACTCAACCGCCGTTTGGAAAGCGTCCGACAGAGCTCTAAGAGTTTGTCTCCGAGTCCTTGCCTGAGATAGACCCTCGCCAGCCACACGGTGGCTTCATCAGCCCGAGGTCCTGGCTCTACCGTGAGCTCATGAAAAGTGTCGCGTGCCTGGTCGTAGAGTTTGAGACGAACTTGGGCCACACCCAGCTTCAATTTGGCATCTCTGCGATGCGGAGAAGCAGGATCTCGCGCTAAGAACTTCTTCAACTCTTCAATCGCCTCGACATGAAGCGATTGCCCAAGATACGCCTGGGCCCTGGCATAATGCTCGTCCGGCGACGAGACCCAAGGCTCGCCTCCGATATTGCTCGCAAGCAGCGCCTCTGCTTCCTTGGCTTCCTTTGTATAGGGGAATTTCGCCCAGAGCTGCTTGAGCGTTTCTCGGGCTTCATTCAATTGACTTTCCCGAAGCTGACACGAAGCCAACCGGAACCGAGCGTGCGCCACTTGCCGCTCCTTCTCGTTGAGATCAGCCGCCTTGACCAGCCAAGAGATCGCTTCTGGACATCTGGACGCCTGATACCACGCCTCCCCGACACGAAACGTCGCATGATGGAGTAAATTGGAATCAGGAATGGCCTGAGGCAGGCTTTCAAACATGGTCGCCGCTTCCTTGGGATCACCTAATTGCAGCAAGGCCTCACCGATCCAGACCCGGATGTAGTCGTCGAGCGTGGGAAAGTCTTGTTGGGCGGCTCGAAGGTAAGCGATCGCCGATGCTGGATTCTGATCGATCAAGATCACCCCGGACAGCAACCCTGCTCGCTTGGCCCACAGTGAAGCCGGAAACTTTTCGATCACCTTTCGGAGGCGTTCAAGCTTCAGCGCCGCAAGGCGGTCTCTCGTCACACCGTTATTCAGTCGTTCTTTTGAAAAGGCCGCCGCGGTAAAACATTCTTCCGCTGAGGCACAGCCATCGGCGGTCGACTGTTGAAGGGGAGCACCCTGCCCCGTATAGGCATCACGAGAAAACATGCCTCCGATTGCGGGGGCTATCCCGGACGCGAACGCCAGGGTACAACCGATGATGAGGCGATACGTGGTAGAGATTTTCACGAGAGCATGCTGACCTTTATTCACCTTCATTATATACAGGGCCGTCGGCAATGGAAGAAGTTTCGGACCTCACGATCAAGATGGCTCCATATGCGGAGGAGTATCCGCTATGATAGGCTCGCCTTTCTCGAAAACAACATCCCGATTGTACCAATGCCACCTCCGACTACACAGACACCCCTTTTGGCCTTCACCGAATCACAGATGGTGAAGTTTGTCCGCGCCCAGCGCTGGCCGGACTATCGCGCAACACAAATCATGCGCTGGCTGTACCAACGTCGCGTGCGAACCATCACCGACATGACGGATCTTCCCTTGCCCGCGCGTTCGTTGTTATCGCAATCCACTACCGTTGGTCGTTCCCCCCATGCGACGGTCTTAACCTCGCACGATGGCACCCGCAAATTGCTCTTCACACTCGATGACGGGATGACGATTGAATCCGTACTGATCCCGGATGATGAACGGTTGACGCTCTGCGTGTCGACACAGGTCGGCTGTCAGTTGGATTGCAGTTTTTGCCTGACCGGACAAATGGGACTGAAACGGAATCTCAAGCTCCATGAAATCATCGACCAAGTCTTGACCGCGCAAGATCTCTTGAATACCGACGAACGCATGACCAACCTCGTGTTTATGGGGATGGGAGAACCTCTGGCCAATCTGGACATGCTGAAGGCTGCGATAACCGGCCTGACCAACAAGCTATGGGGCTTGGGATGGTCGCCTCGGCGCATTACGGTTTCGACAGCAGGACTGGCATCTCGCCTCCGCGAAGTCGCCGGACTCGGCGTGAATCTCGCGGTCTCCCTCAATGCGACGACCGAAGAGCAGCGACGCGAGTTGATGCCGGCTGCGAGCGAACTCGCCTCCCTGAAAGCGCTCCTCGCCGCCTGCCGACGCTACCCGCTTGCATCTCATCAACGCCTGACGTTCGAATATGTCCTCTTGGCCGGCGTGAATGATCAGCCGAGTGATGCCCGGCGACTGGTTCAGTTACTGACCGGCGTACGATGCAAGGTCAATTTGATTCCGTTCAACGAATTTCCAGGCAGTCATTTCCGTCGTCCGTCGGAACAGAGCATCCTTCAGTTTCAAGCTATCCTGCGCAACGTCGGTCTGGATGCGTTCGTGAGAAAAAGCCGTGGGCGGGACGTGCTGGGCGCCTGCGGCCAACTGGGAAACTCTCAGCTAGCTCCTTTAACCAACCTTGACACCCGTTGAAACTCGTTGCTAGCATGACAATTCTCCCATCATGATCAACATGACTTCTCACGTGCCTTGGTACACCTGCTTGGCTGTTGCGCTTTTCCTCTCCAGCCTCTCCACGGCCTCCTTGGGTGCGGAACCAAGCGAATACATCCTCACCAACGGCATGAAGGTTTTACTTGTAGAAGTCCCCAAAGCGCCGGTGGCTACAGTGCAGGTCTGGTACAAAGTGGGATCTCGGAACGAAGTGATGGGTCGGGCCGGACTTTCCCATATGCTTGAACACATGATGTTCAAAGGCACGACAAAATATCCCAAAGGTTCATTTTCCAGGATCATCCGGAAAAATGGCGGGATTGATAACGCATTTACCGGGCAGGACTTCACGGCCTATTTCGAAAATCTGGCCGCCGATCGCGTCCCGCTGGCGTTGGAACTGGAAGCCGACCGCATGCAGGGATTGACGCTCGATAATGCTGAATTCCAGACCGAACGCGAAGTCGTGAAAGAGGAACGCCGACTACGGTCCGAAGACGATCCTCAAGGAGCGTTGGTTGAAGCGCTCTTTGCACAAGCGTACCTGAGCCATCCCTACCATTGGCCCGTGATCGGGTGGTTCGCCGATCTCGATGCGATGACGCTCGAGGACTTACAGCGACACTACGACACGTTTTACTCTCCCAACAATGCGACATTGGTCGTCGTGGGCGATATCAAAGCCGATGCGTTGCTCCCCACGATCAAACGTCTGTTTGAGCCGATACCGAGAGGGCCATCACCCAAGCAGTCCTTGCGAGCGGAACCGGAGCAACGAGGCGAGCGTCGATTTCTGCTGAAACGCGAGGCGCAGGTACCGTTTGTCATGATGGGGTTTCGCGTGCCCAACTATTCGAGCGATGATTCGTACGCACTCGACGTCCTCGAGTCCATCCTATCTCGCGGGAAGAGCTCCAGGCTGTACCAGAGCCTGGTGTATGAGCAGAAGAATTCGTTGGCCGTCGGAGCCGAGTACAGCTTGATCCAGACAGATCCCGGCCTCTTCTATTTCTACTCGTTGGTGAATCCCAGTGCAAAGGTCGAAACTGTGGAGGCGGCCTTACAACGTGAGATCACACGGCTTCAAAACGAACCGCCCTCCGATCAGGAACTCCAGCGGGCCAAGAACCAGATCGAGGCCTCGCGAACCTTTGAGCAGGATTCAAACTTTCGCCATGCCATGTTGCTGGGACAGGCGGAAATGGTGGGTGCCGGATGGCAGCGGGTCGATCAATTCGTCGAGCGCATTCGAGGCGTCACCGCCAAGGACATTCAGCGCGTTGCCAGACAATATCTGACCGATGATAATCGGACCCTTGGCGTGCTGGTTCCGATACCACCCAAACCTCCCGAAGGCTCAAGTCCCACGACGACACGAGAAGGAAAATCGTAGGTGACCATGTGGCATGAGCGACACGGCGCGAGGCAGCGCTGTTTCAATTCATCATCCGTTCAACATCGGCTTGGGATGGGCTTGTGTAGGTGGCTTCTGTGCGCCGGTTTGCTGCTGGTGGTGACGGCGACGGGACTGGCAGCAGATATTTCTCCGGTAAGATTTACAACTCCCAATGGCATCACTGTCCTGGTGTTGGAACAACATTTCCTGCCGATTGTTGAAATCCATGCGCTCATCAAAGCCGGTTCGGCACAAGACCCTGCGGAAAAGGCCGGCCTGGCGAACTTGGTCTCCAGCCTCCTGGACGAAGGGACGACGACGAGAACGTCCAAACAGTTGGCCGAACAAATCGACTTTGTCGGTGGCTCCTTGGGCGCCCATGCAGGTGAAGATTTCAGTACCGCCACCGTGCGGATTCTTGAGAAGGATATCGACCTTGGTTTTACGCTCCTTGCCGACATTCTTCAGCACCCGATGTTCCCCAAACAAGAATTTGAACGGGTCCGCTCACAGATCCTCGGAGAATTATCAAGCGACAACGATGACCCCGGGAACGTCGCCATGAAAGCATTCAATCAACTAGTCTTCCAGAACCACCCCTATCGTTGGCCGGTGAACGGGACCGAGGAGACGCTGAATAAGATCACCTTGTCGGATGTGCAAAACTTCTACGCCAAGGAGTATCTCCCCAATCAAGTCATTCTCACAATCGTCGGTAACGTGACGACCGAACAGGCGGCAGCACTGATTCAAACGCATTTCGGATCCTGGAAGAAAGGCACGATACAGTCCAGACCGGCCAAGAAACCGGCTGCCGTCGAGAAAAAGGTCGTGCAGCTCATCGAAAAGGACCTTACACAATCAACCATTGTCATCGGCCATTCTGGAATCACTCGAACGAATCCGGATTTTTATGCCGTGACCGTCATGAATCATATCTTGGGTGCCGGGGGATTTTCGTCGCGTCTGATGGATTCGATTCGCGATAAGCAAGGGCTCGTGTACGGCATCACAAGCCATTATGACGCTCGGGCGATGCCCGGTTCTTTTTGGATCAATCTCCAGACTAGGACCGAAACGACCAATCAGGCCATCAGCAGTGTGCTGGCTGAGATGAAAGCCATTCGCGAGGCGTCAGTCACCGATCAGGAATTGTCCGAAGCGAAATCGTTCCTGATGGGCAGCTTCCCGCTACGATTGGATTCCACCGCAAAACTAGCCCAGGTCTTAGCTCAAGTGGAATACTACGGGTTGGGATTCGACTACTTCAGTCAGTACACAAAGTGGATCGAACGGGTGACGAAAGAAGATGTGCTCCGTGTTGCAAAACAGTATCTCGACCCTCAACATTACGCGCTGGTTATAGTGGGCAATATCGCGAAGGCGAAAGTTCGCCATTAGGCAGGACCAATGGGGGCAGTGCATGATGCCGGTATCCGTTCTTCAGCAGAAGCTCACCCGACTCCAGACCATTTTGAGTGACATGGGCTCGGTGGTCGTGGCGTATTCGGGAGGAATCGACAGTACGTTTGTGCTCAAGGTCGCCCACGATCAACTCCATGAGAAGGCGATCGGAATTACGGCCGTCTCACCGACATTCCCATCGATTGAGCTGGAAACTGCTGAACGAGTGGCCAGAGAGATCGGTGCCCGTCATGAAATCGCACAGACTGATCAGCTTGCCATTGACGACTTTGTAAAGAACGACGCAAACCGTTGCTTCCACTGCAAAACCGATTTATATCAACTGCTCACGGGCCTGCGAGAATCACACGCCGCCGCATATGTCGTGGACGGCACCAACCTTGACGATCTCGGTGATGACCGTCCTGGGATCAAAGCTGCGCGAGAATGGGGAGTTCGTAGTCCCCTCGTCGAGGCTGAACTCTCGAAGGCTGACATCAGAAACCTTGCCAAGGAGTTGGGGCTTTCGAACTGGGACAAGCCCGCCGCGGCCTGTCTTTCTTCACGAATCCCACGTGGAAATATGATCACGTTGGAAACGTTGCATCGCGTCGAAGACGCGGAGGCGGTCCTACATCGAGAAGGATTTCGTCATTTCAGAGTCAGAAACCACGGTGATGTGGCGAGAATCGAAGTCGCCAAAGAAGAACTGCCTGGGCTCATCGAATCAGATCGATGTGCCAGAATCAGCACGAAACTGAAGGAATTAGGATTTAAATTTGTGACCGTGGATTTAGAAGGGTATCGACCGGGTGGAGTCACACTACGCTGACTCCACCCTCATACCACGATGCACTATCGTTGGTACGACTTGGAAAGCGCTTCCAGGGCCTCATCTGCAAACTTTCGCTGATCAGCGTCCGTCAAACTCCTCTGCACGACTTTCTCCGCCACCATCAGCGCCAACTCCGTCGTCTGGGTTCGAATGTCTTGCACGGCCTTACGGCGTTCTTGCTCGATCTCACGCGTCGCATCGCCTTTGATTCGCTCGGCTTCTGCGGTCAACCGCTGTTCATTTTCATCAAGAAGCCGCTGCGCGCGTTCTTTTGCAGCCGCAAGAATAGCTTCTGCTTCTTTGCCCGCCGCACTGAGCTTGGCTTCGTATTCCTTCAATCGGCGTTCAGCCTCTGATCGATGATGCTCAGCCTGCTCTAAGCTGTCCCTGATTTTCTTTTCGCGCTCTTCAAGAACGCTCAAAATACCGGGGAACGCATACTTATAAAGAATAAACAACAGAATCCCGAAGGATATGATCTCCCAGAAAATGAGAGAAGAAAAAAAATGCGATTCAAACTGCGGCATGTCAACTCCCTAGGATAGAAGGGTCATAACGTGAGGGGACGCCTGTTCCCCCTGTTGCTCCCCTTACCCCTTCCGAAAGCCCATGATGATAAAGGCAATGACCAGACCATAAAGCGCGATGGCTTCCACCAACGCGAATCCGATCCACATATACTTCGTGACGCGAGCCTCAGCTTCCGGCTGACGTGCCACCACTTCAATCATCTTTCCGAAGATGAACCCGATCCCGACACCGGCTCCGGCAAACCCTGCCGCAGCACATCCCATGCCGATCAACCCTGCTGCTGCTGAATCCATTATGGCTTACTCCTCTCTTGTCTAAACTCGCATGCGCTAATGCGCGTGCTCTTCATGACCATGCAAATGAAATGCATCCCCCAAATAGACGCACGTCAAAATGCTGAAAATATACGCTTGAATGAATGCGATGCCAAATTCCAATCCGTAGATCGCCACCGTAAATGCAAACGGCAACCATCCGATCAATAGTCCACCGCCGATCGTCAGGCTGAACAGAACGGCGAGCATCACATGACCGGCCGTCATATTGGCAAATAACCGCACAGCCAGCGACACAGGCCGTGCCACCTGGCTAATGATCTCGATCGGAATCATCAAGGGCACAAGCCACCCTGGTGTACCTGGCGGAACAAGAATGCCCAAGAACTTCGCCCCGTGGAGCATAAACCCCACGACTAAACTTATCCCGTAGACCACGAAGGAAAACACAGCCGTCACGATGATTTGGCTCGTGACGGTGTAACTTCCCGGAATCAGACCGATGAGGTTGCTGAACAAAATAAACAAGAAGAGCGTAGCGATAAGTGGGAAGAACCGCATCCCTTCCTTCCCCATGGTATCCAGGATCATGCTTCGGATGAAATCCACCATCATTTCCGCGAGGCTCTGCATTTTTCCGGGCACCAGTTTGCGCGCAGATCCGGCCATCACCATAAGCACCGCTGCCACAGCGATGACAATCCACATGAAGACGACGGCCTTATTGATGGAAATGTCAATTCCACCAAGGGAAATCGGAATCCAACTTTCCAGCTCAAATTGATGAAGCGGGCTCTCTTCCACAATACTCCTGTGTTTTCTCTATCCGCAGTCGTTTATGTTTTCGGCCACCGCTGGGCCGATCGATACGCATTCCTCATCCCTGCAACGAGGCCTAACACCAAGCCTCCGATCATTCCCCATGGGGTCGAATCGAACAGGTATGTATCACAGGCCCACCCCAATCCTCCCCCGACAATCAGCGCAGCCAGCAGATCGGTTGCCATCCGAACCGCTTGACCGAGCCCCGCATATAAGGGATCTTGTGAGGGGGCCATCTGAAACCCATGGAAGGCGAGAGCACGTGCACACAACTCTGCCGTTGATGGGCTCGCAATTTAAGCAAAACTCTGCTTGCAATGTCAAGCCGTTAGAGACCTACCTCTCAGGAAATCTCTGCGGTATAGTGAGCTCGCACTTTTCACGAAGGACGTGACCGTCCATGCAACTAGCCACTTCGTCGTCGTTATCATTCTTGGATGGGCCCCCTTCGCCTCTCATGGTGACGCGGCCCTGTCCTTCGGTGAGTCCCTTCGAGCTGTATTCGAGAATCGCCTCAGCTCAACACCCATCCTTTCTCTTTGAAGGCGGCAACGGCGGCTGGGGCATGGGGCGATATTCCTACTTCGGCAGCGACCCCTATCAGACGTTGACCGGAACGGCCGATCAGTTTGTTCAACACTCGACTCTAGGACAAACCGAATCGGGGTTAGGTCCTTATCAACGTTTGATGCATCTTATGGGCAGTCAGCGGATCGAGCGGCCTCCCGGAGGTCCACCATTTTTTGGCGGGGCTATCGGATATTTCAGCTATGACCTTGCCAGACAATTCGAACAGCTTCCATCGCTGGTCGAAAATAGCCTGGCCTGCCCGGATCTGGAGTTCGGATTTTTTGACGTCGTGGGAGCCGTCGATCATGAGCTGGGCGTTCTCATCCTGATGTTTTGCCCTCCACTTGAACGATTTTTAGGTGAGCCTCGCGACAAACTGTTTCGCGAGGGTACGGATCGCCTTGCTGCATTTGACGCGCGGTTAAGCAAGTCCGTCCAGGGTGAACCTTCAATTGATACGCTAGAGCGCCTCACGTTCACACCGGAACAACACCGATCGTCCTACATGCAGAATGTCCAGCGTTGTCAGGAGTACATCGCCAGCGGCGACATTTACCAAGCCAACCTTTCACATCGTTTCAGGGTGAGCTGCAAGGCGCTGACACGTGGGGAACTTCAAGCCGACTTATCCACCTATCGTCGTCTGCGAGCGTTGAACCCGTCCCCGTTCGCAGGAATACTCCGGTTCGAGGCAGTTCGCCTCGTCAGTTCGTCACCCGAACGGCTGGTGCGCCTTGACGGTCTTCGAGCCGACACCAGACCGATCGCCGGAACCAGACCACGTGGAAAAACAGTCGTCGTCGATCAACAGCTGGTCACCGAACTGCATGCGAATAAAAAAGAGCGAGCAGAACACATCATGCTGGTCGATTTGGAGCGCAATGACCTTGGCCGTGTGTGCCAATACGGGAGCATTCATGTCGACGAGCTTATGACCTTGGAGCAATATTCCCACGTGAACCACTTAGTCTCACAGGTATCAGGTTCCCTACGAAACCACGTCACCGGGTTCGACCTACTGAAAGCCATGTTCCCAGGAGGAACGATTACCGGCGTCCCTAAGATTCGCTGCATGGAAATCATCGAAGAATTAGAACCAATGCGACGCGGGCTGTACACCGGATCGATGGGCTACCTCAGTTGGAGCGGAGACCTTGATTTCAACATTCTGATTCGCACGCTCGTGATGATCCATGACGTGGCCTCGCTTCAGGTCGGAGCCGGGATCGTAGCCGATTCGGATCCGGCTCGTGAATATGAAGAAACCATCCATAAAGCCCAGGCCTTTTTCAGCGCGTTTTCCTAGCCACATGTGGATCTATCTGAATGATAAGTTCGTGCAAGAACGCGATGCCGTAATCTCCGTCTTCGATCATGGATTTCTATACGGAGATGGCGTCTACGAAACGATTCGCTCCTATGGCCCCCGCCTCTTCATGCGGGATCAGCATCTGTCACGGCTGTTTCGTTCCGCGGAAGCCATTGGGTTGACGATCCCGATTCCCCTGAAGGAGTGGGCGGACATCCTGCATGAAGCCATGGCACGCAACGCAGTCGGGACCGACCAACAGGATGCCTATCTGCGCATCACGGTTTCGCGAGGAGCTGGAGACATCGGCTTAAATCCTGCGCTCTGTCCCTCGCCGACTGTTGTGGTCATGGCCAAACCACTTGCTCCTCCTGCATCGGTTCTCTATGAAAGCGGCGTCACCATCATCGTGGCGTCCACCAGACGAAATCTGCCGAGTGCATTGCCGCCACAGGTCAAGGCGCTGAATTTTTTGAACAACATCCTCGCCAAACGCGAAGCCATTGCCGCAGACGCATTCGAGAGTGTCCTGCTGAATTGGGAGCACCATCTGACCGAGTGCACGATCAGCAACCTGTTCTTCGTGACTGACGGCCGACTACGAACCCCCGCCCTGGAGTGTGGCTTGCTTGATGGCATCACCAGAGGGATTGTGATTCGGCTGGCTGATGAGCTCCCTATTCGCATCGAAGAAGGACGCTTTACTGTCGACCAGTTGTATCAGGCAGACGAATGTTTTCTCACCAACACCAGCATGGAAATCATGCCGGTATCCATGGTCGATACTAAGACGATTGCAAGAGGGAAACCAGGCCCCGTGACGCTGAAGCTCAGATCTCGATTTCTGGAGGCCCGTGAGCGTTTTTTGGAGCCTACCCGCTCATCATAAACTACCGATCTTCCTGTTTTTCCACCATCCTCTAACTGTTCCGAACGGCATAAGATCTGCATTTCCTTGACAGTCTGCTACAGACTGCTATCGTTTGACCATGCTGAAGAACAAATCTCTATTCGCCTCCTCTCGTAGGTGGACCGCCCTGGTCACCCTCATACTGCTCAACAGTAGCCTGACGACCGCAGTTCCAGGTCTCCAAGCAGAGGTCTATCAATACATTGATGCAAAGGGGACCATCTCCTTAACGAACGTCCCCTCTGATGCGCGGTACCGCCGGGTTGACCTCCACCCGAACCGTCTGCACCCAGTCATTTCAGAAAAAGAATTGGAACCGATGATCAGGCGGTTTTCCCGAGAACATCAACTGCACCCCGCCTTGATCCGTGCCGTCATCAAGGCCGAGTCGGACTTTGACCCGCGCGCGGTCTCTCGGGCTGGGGCGATTGGATTGATGCAATTGATGCCGCAGACGGCAGTCCGGCTGGATGTACGAGACCTCTACAACCCTGAAGATAATATCGGAGGGGGAACCAAGTATCTGCGACAACTCCTCGATCGATTTCGAGGCAATCTACCTCTTGCACTCGCCGCCTACAATGCCGGCGAGCATGTGGTCGACCGCTATCGAACCCTTCCACCGATCAACGAGACTCGCCAGTATGTTCGTAAGGTCTTACGATACTATCGAACGTTTCTTGCGAACGATCTCGCCTCGACCGGTCACGTCATCTCGTCTTCGGAGGGCGCTGCACCGCAACTCTCTTCCGTTTCTTCGATCCCGCCTGGTCAGTAACCCGTTCGCCCAGCCGGAGTCGGCTGTGTAGTTTCCACCCCGGACGTTGAGGTGTTGGGTAATCGGAGCGATAGTGGGCGCCGACACTGTTCTCCCTCCAGAGCGCAGCTTCCGCGACACAGTGGGCCACTTGAACCATGTTCTTGACTTCCAGATCGGTCCGCGTCGTGAAGGATTGGGAGACCATCTGTTCCCATCGGGCCAGGTGAGCGGTCGCCCGAATCAACGACTCGCGAGAACGGACAAGCCCCACTTGCCCCCACATCGTTCTGCGCAATGAACTTCGTAACTTTTCAGCGTCTTCTAATTGACCAGCGCCGCCGTACTTCAACCGCTCTCCGTGAAAAGTTATGTCTGGCATCGAACAGCGTGTGGCCCAAGTGATCGCGGCAGCACCGGCCCGCATCCCAAACACCAACCCCTCCAATAGAGAATTGCTGGCCAAGCGATTGGCGCCATGCACACCGCTGCAGGCAACCTCCCCGGCGGCAAACAGACCAGGCAGAGTCGTAGCCCCGTTGATGTCGGTCGCGACCCCACCCATCATGTAGTGCGCACTCGGAGACACTGGGATCCATTCCTCAGTAATATCGATATCGTGACGCAAGCAGGTCGCATAGATAGTCGGAAACCGTCGCTTCACAAAGTTCGATCCCAGATGCGTCACGTCGAGATACACATGTCGCGCCCGCGTCGCCGCCATCTCCGTCCAAATTGCCCGCGCGACAATATCTCTTGGGGCCAAGACGCCGAGCGGGTGGTAGCGTGGCATAAACACTTCGCCCTTATTGTTGCGCAGTTGCCCTCCTTCTCCTCGCATCGCCTCGGACAACAAGAACGGAGGACTCGACGGCAAATACAACGCCGTCGGGTGAAACTGGACAAATTCCATATCCTGAAGCTCTGCTCCTGCACGAAACGCCATGGCCATGCCATCGCCAGTCGCATTCGGCGGATTCGTGGTGCGAGCAAAAATCTGTCCGGCGCCGCCAGTCGAGAGAAGCACGGCTTTTGCGGGGAGAATGAACTGTTCTCCTGAATGTTCATCCAGGACCACTGCCCCGCAGCAGCGACCTTCCGCCACCACAAGATCAACGGTGAAATGGTAATCCAAGCGGACAATCTGTTTCTGTCGGGCGACCTGCGTCATTAAGGCACGAACCATCTCGTTTCCCGTCGCATCACCGCGCGCACGCAGGATTCGGCTGCGGCTGTGGGCGGCTTCCCGCGCAAAGGCGAACTTCCCTCCGGTCTTGTCGAACTTCGCTCCCCACCGAATAAGTTCTTGAATTCGATCCGGCCCTTCTTCGACCAACACACGTACGGCTTCACGACGACACAGCCCATGTCCGGCTTTCACCGTATCCGTCAGGTGAATCGCGACATCGTCTTCTTCGCTCATCGCCACGGCAACTCCACCTTGTGCAAAAATGGAGTTGCTCTGCAGGGGGTGTCCTTTCGTAAGGACAATCACTCGACCTACGCGGCTAAGCTCCAGTGCCGCACGGAGCCCGGCGACTCCACTCCCGATCACGAGAAAATCTGCTTCCGGAACAGGTTGAGGCATCGCTATCGGGGTGGAGGTTGTGGTGCAGGAGTCTCGGATAGCAACTGCTTCGTCTTCATGCCAAACGGCAAATCACCCTCGACGCCTCGCAGAAGAATCGACGGTGTCCCTGCCCATTGCAATCGGGCATGGCCGCGCTGCCGCATACCCGCATCATTGGCATCTTTCTTCCAATTCCCTTGCCAATTGACGAGCACATCGATGTCATCCTTATTCAGCATGACTCGCTCGATCTTGAACTCAAGCGTGATGGCATGAAACGTTTCAAAGTCCATTTCAGCCTGTCGTTGAAGTTCCTCCATCTGAGCCTGCGGCACCAGCAGAGAATGGAATGAGGATCGGTCTTTCCGTTCATAGGCACTCCGTAAGGATTCCACCGCCTGATCAAGGCGAAGAAGACGCTCGTGCTCCTCAGGATACTGGATCGTCTTGGAAGGGCATCCGGCCATCATAAGAGTGAGCACTAGCAGCCACCCTATGAACAACACCGGCAAAAAGCGGTATCTGTGAACATCCATGGGGCGTCAGTATACCATACGGATAAAAAACGCTGCGATCTTGCATTTTCGACGGAAAGCTTTTAGACTCTGCCCCCTTAGGAGATACCAAGCATGTCAAGCGTTCTGAAGAAGCGCCGAAAGAAAATGCGCAAGCATAAATACAAGAAGCTGCGCCAGCGACAGAAGTTTCTTCGCCGAAAAAGCTAAACTCAGCCTGCGCGACGGGAGGAGAGGATCGTGGCCGAGGGCAAGAAAGTCCGCATTCGTGTACGGACGGTCAATTGCACCTACGTCGGAGACTTCTTGGTCCCTCCGATGCGGAATCGTGTCTCCGATGCGATCAACGAAGAAGCACGTCTCTTCATCAGCCTGACTGACGTCCTCATCGACGACAAGGATCGGTCTGATTTTGTCGCGATCAATAAGAACTTAATCGAGTCGATCGTTCAACTCTAACCCATTCGTCTCGCCCCTGTCAGTCCAGCATTTCCCAATAAAATCGTGCGCTGACACAGTTTCCTGGACGATCATGCCGTGTAAGCCATCATGTTGATCTTCAAGCGATTCCTTCCGTTTGTTCGGCCTTATCTGACACGTCTCATGCTTGCGGGCCTACTGGTGTCAGGAGTCGCAGCCATCAATCTCGCATTGGTGCGCCTGGCCGGCTCGCTCTGGGATGTCGTGACCGTCCAGCATGATGCCGACAAAATGACGCAGTTGATCAGCTTGTTCTTGGGATTAGTCATTCTGCAGGGCCTCTGCTCCATGGGGCACAGTTATCTGACGGCCTGGGTTTCTCAGAACGTCATCGCCGAGTTCCGCAAACATCTCTTCGCCCACCTGCAAACGCTGACGATCAGTTTTTTTTCTCGCCGACGTACAGGCGAATTGCTCTCTCGGTTGATGTCCGACGTGACCGTGATTCAATCCCTTGTCACAGAAACCCCCCTTGATGCGGTCAAACAACTCGTGACCTTCGTGGGCGGCATCACGTTCTTGCTCCTCATGAACTGGCGACTCTGTCTCCTGATCCTGGTTCTGCTTCCGCTCTTAGTCGTGATCTCAAAGCTGTTTGGGCGCAGGTTGAAATCTCTTTCGACCTCGATTCAAGACCAGACCGCCGCGCTTAGTACGCTGGCTGAAGAAGTGATTTCTGGTATTCGCATCGTCAAATCGTTCGTCCAGGCGCCGCGCGAGAGGGAGCGATTCGCCGATCAGGTCGATCAGACTCTCCGGCTTACACTCAGCCGAGCGGGCATCATGGCCGTCTTCATTCCGGTGATTAGCCTCATGACATTTTCGTCGGCGACCGCCGTGTTGTGGTACGGAGGCCGGCAGGTCATCGACGGCACCGTCACGCCGGGTGATCTGTTCGCCTTCATCTTGTTCGCAGGCATTCTGATCGGCCCCTTCAGCTCAGCCGCGCGCGTCTTTACGCAGATCAAAGAGGCCCAGGGAGCCACACAACGCGTCTTTGAAATATTGGATGCTCAGCCGGAACTTTACGATCGACCAGGCGCGCAGACGCTCGTCAGCGTCGACGGCCATGTGCGGATGGAACACGTCACGTTCGGGTATGACCCTCGTCATGCTGTCTTGACCAACCTCTCCTTTGAAGCCAAGCCCGGCGAACTCGTCGCGTTGGTCGGACCGACCGGCGCCGGCAAAACGACGGTAATCAATCTCCTGCACCGCTTCTACGACCCGACCGACGGTCGCCTCATCATCGACGGGACAGACTTCCGAGATGTGCGGCTTGAAAGTTGGTACCGGCAGATCGCGCTGGTCCCACAGGAAACCATCCTCTTCGGAGGCACAATCCTCGACAATATTCGTTACGGAAAGATGGACGCAGACGAAGCGACTGTATGGGAAGCCAGCAAAGCCGCGCATGCGCACGACTTCATCACAACCTTGCCGGATGGATACCGAACCGTAGTCGGTGAAAAGGGCGTCAACTTGTCGGGTGGGCAGCGTCAACGAATCGCGATCGCTCGAGCGATCCTCAAAGATCCTCGCATCCTCTTACTCGACGAAGCGACCTCCTCGCTCGACACCGATTCAGAGCGCCTGGTCCAAGAAGCACTCCAACGCCTCATGGAAGGACGCACCACCTTCGTGGTCGCCCACCGACTGTCGACGATTCAGCGTGCCGACCGAATTTTGGTTCTGGACAAAGGAAAGCTTGTGGAGGAAGGCACCCATGCACAACTGCTGGAACGTCAGGGTCTGTACCACTACCTGTACACCATCCGCCTGAACGAACCGGCGACCTGACCGTATGACGGTTTTTTAGATCTTGAGCCTTCATCCCGTTCGCTGACCAACCCCACGTCCCCTGCGAAACGCGCACGATTTCAGCCGAAAAGCTCCGTAATGAGCCTGTAACACAGAGGGTCTATGATTCCCCATGCGGATAGAACCACACATAGGAGAACATCGCATGGTTTCACAACGACCCAAGAAAATACTCATCGTGGAAGACGAGCGGGAGATTGCCCAGTTGATCAAACACTATCTCGAGAAGGAAGGCTATCATCCGTGTATCGCGGACACCGGCACTGAAGCGCACAAACTCGTGTCGTCAGAACATCCCGACCTCGTGATTCTAGATCTCATGTTGCCACAGATGGATGGGTTGGAAGTGTGTAAGACCTTGCGGCTTAAGCCAGAGACCGCACGCCTTCCCATCATCATGCTGACAGCCAAAAGCGACGAGTCCGATACCATCGTTGGGCTTGAGCTCGGCGCCGATGATTATATGACGAAGCCGTTCAGCCCCAAGACGTTAGTGGCTCGGATCAAAGCACTCCTTCGTCGCGTGGATCGAGCAGCTGATCATCAACCCACATCTTTGGCCTACGGGCCGCTTCACATGGATCTAACCAGACACGAAGTCACGGCCAAAGGCCAAGAAGTCCCTCTCACAGCCAAAGAGTTTGGACTCCTAAAGCATTTGTTGCGTCATCCTGGGCGGGTCCTGACACGAGAAGTGCTCCTCAATGAAGTATGGGGGTACGACTACTACGGAACGACGCGAACGGTCGACGTCCATGTTCGGCGGCTGAAAGTGAAGATTCCCTTCCTCAACGAGACCATCGCATCCATCAAATCTCTCGGGTACAAACTGGTTGACCAACCGTCGGCGCAGTAGTCTTCCCCAATGGCCCGTCGCGTCATGGTCTTCCGTTATCAATGAAGGTCACTTCGTCTCTGATGAACGTGAATTGCCTCTGTATCTTAAGCCCAATACGACACCGCAGAATCGGGTGAGGCAGTCGTCGAGGTGACATCGTGGTTGTCGGTTTCGAGTCCTTGTACCTGCAGCCAAAAGCCCTTCTCCTGAGGTTCCTCAACGATCGAAAATGAAAGTTTCTGATTATTCAGACTCTCGAAGATGACATATTCCGCAATGTTGCCGATTAGTTCTTCCAGATTGCTCGACCGATAAAACCGTAAGGCATAGCCATTGTCGATGCGTTGGATCTCCTTCGCATACTTGAATAAGTGGCCGACTAAAACCTGCCGGCGTAAGGCCATTGCAGGATGGGGCAACGGCGGCACCAACAATCGCTGTGCAGGATATCCAGTGTGGTGAAAACCAGGCTGCCCGAACTCCTCCCACTGCTGTGCTGGTTGGAATGGGTGAAACTGCATCTTGTCCTCCTCCTGTCAAAGCTCGGATGAATGTCTCGTGGACATCACAGCGGACCTAGTCTTGCAAGCACCTTCTCATCCACTCGTTACAGGTTGATGAAAGACTCGTAACGATTTTGTTAACACTCGAGGGGCCTGACCTGTCAGAAATTCCGACAGTGAACCAGGTTGGCGATAGACGGGGGACTCAGAAAAGTATTTACGGCAAGATGTGGGGTCAGGACGGAACAAGGCGAATGGAAGTTTGTGAGTGGATCAGCATGACCATACCATTTTCATCGCGCTTTCCATGCTTTCAGCAGCTTCCCTGCTCAACCCTTGATCACTTCAACGTAACCAGTCATGTTTGGTTCTCCACACATCAAGAAATGCCGAAAATTTAGCTCGTATCACGGTACGCTCGTCGGATACCTTCTCCAGAAATGCCGACAAGCGCCTGGACTTCAGAACCGTGTAAATGGTTACAGCTGTCGTTGCGATCAGGACGGACAGAAAAATCAGCAACTTGCTGATGAACGGAGCATCGGCCTCCGCAATCAAGTTCATACCGAGAAAGCCGGTCGTGGCCATACCAATCAAACCGACCGTAGTCACGACGGTCAGGCGCACCATGGTCTCTCCCTGCCGACGCAGGACATCGCTGTCCAGGTACTGACTCATATCTTCAATTGCCTCGCGAACCTCCGTGTAGAGTTGGGCTGTTCCAAGGTGCCGATTCGTCATGCGAAATAATTCCTTCACCTGGGTATGCTCCGAGACATCCTGGAACCAATAGCGATGGGTAAAACGCAGGAATACGCCGAGGATCTGTCGGATGATGTGCCGGAAATGCCTGATCGATTCCGGATTCCCTGGTTCCAACCGGTTGAGGGCATCCACAAGGCGATCCGACAACATCAGCATGGCGGCCTTATGAAAATGGGCGATCAAGAAAAGGACAAAATATTCATGTCGGAACTGTTCGAGACCCGTTTTTCTCGTGGCTATAAACCGGTCGCTAGAGTCGCTGATTTCTGTGAACACTCGCCCGCTGCAGATGAAGCGGGTTCCGGGACGCTCCCGTTCCTTTTCGGTCCAGTAGCGATCGTAGAAGTAGCGATTTTCAAAGCCGCGCAGGTGTCCTTCTGAATAGGGGAGAGAATCTGATGGATCAGGCGGGGCAGCCAATCCGAGCCGTATGAAGTCTCCCCGAGTCAGCGCAGCCGGATTATCCATCGTCAGATAGGCCATCAACGGCAAGAGGTGAGATTCGATCTGCCGGTAGCGGACGAGGCCGCTTTTCCCTGAATGGTGGTGGACCAACGGCATAAGCAAAAATTCCCAATGGGAGGCGATACACGGCGCTCGGTACCGACAAACAAAGGACAAATATTTCTCCTTGTGTTCGTAGTCGGAGCACGATAGCACCGTGTTATCCTTCGCCAGCCATTCCGCCTTTTTCAGACAATGGCCCCCATGCCCATCGGATTCCCAGTATGTGGGATACCCTCTGGCAAAACGAAGCATGGTTTCCTCGGCGCAAGCCAACGGTAGATCGTCGGCGAATATCTCGACGGCCAGAATCACGATGTCAATGTCATAGAAAAAATACAAATCGATATGTGCCACCTCGAAGACGACCGGTGCAACTCCGGGATCGGGGTAGGTCAACCGCACCCGCGTGACATCGGTGCGGCGGAATACGCGAATGGGTGATTCTTGGTTGACACCGGTCCCGCGACCGGTCCCTTCGCCGTAAAGAAATCGCTGAACGGAAGGGAGGAAGGTGATGAATTCGCTGTAATGTCGTTCCTGAAACTGAGATGGATCCCCGGTAAACTCGTCTTCCACTTCCTGCCAGAGATTGTCGAAGTCCGACGTCTGAATAAAGTCACAGTGCTTCTGAATCGGCATCTCGTCGTGAATCGGCATTAGCTGGAGCGGCCAGAGCACAATCTGCCGGAAATGCCTCACCATGAGGCCACGGTCGCGAGAAACCGTGCCGCGTGCGTCACTCGTTTTGGATAATGTGGGTGACTCCATGTCGTACCTTGAGTTGAGTGAACGCTGCGAGCGAGCCGGCAGCTCTCTAAGATCTGCTTTTCCAGTGATCCAAAAGCCATTGCTGTGAATTTACGGCGGCTTCATCGGGTGCGGCATGGATTCGTTCATACGTCCCATCGGCAAACAATCGTCGTGCCTGCACATTGTCGCGTAGCCCAACGGTGAGAATGTCATTGATGATGAGCTCACGCCAACGAGGATGTTGTACGGGGACAAGAAGTTCTACTCGATGATCCAGATTGCGCGGCATCAGATCAGCACTCCCGATCAACACCTCATTCTCCCCGCCGTGACGAAAATAATAGATCCGCGCATGTTCCAGAAAACGCCCAACGACTGAGGTGACCGAGATGGTTTCGCTGACCCCAGGGAGGCCCGGTCGTAGGCAGCAAATGCCCCGCACCTGAAGATCAATCCTGACTCCCGCTTGCGATGCGCGGTAGAGGGCCTGAATGCATTGTGTATCGACCAACGCATTCATCTTGAAGACGATATATCCGTCACCGTGCTGGCGATGCCGGCTCGTCTCGCGCTCGATCCGATCAAGCAATTGTTGCCTCAACATCGTCGGTGCGACGAGGAGCTTGGAATAGGAATTCATGCGGGCGTACCCGGTCAAGGAGTTGAAGAGATCGGATACATCGTGGCTGATGGCGGGATCGCAGGTAAAATAACTCAAATCGGTATAGATACGACTGGTCACTACGTTATAGTTCCCGGTTCCCAGGTGGACATAGCGACGAATCCCCTCGGGCTCCCGCCGGACGACGAGACAGACTTTCGCGTGCGTCTTGAGGCCGCGCACACCGTAGACAACATGCACGCCTTCATCTTCAAGTTTCCTGGCCCATTCAATATTGTTTTCCTCATCGAATCGCGCTTTAAGCTCGACCAAGACCGCAACTTGCTTGCCGTTGACACGTGCCTCCATGAGCGCATCGACAATGGGTGATTTCGGGTTGACGCGATAGAGGGTCTGCTTGATGGCGAGCACATCCGGATCGTTTGCGGCCTCTCGTAGAAATTCGACAATCGGCATGAAACTGTCGTAGGGATGATACAAGAGAACATCCTGCTCTCGAATCGCAGTCAAGAGACTGTTCGACTTAGTCAAGCAAGACGGCACAGACGGCAAGAAGGGCGGATCCTTCATGTCGGGACGTTCAAGCGCATACAGTTCGCGAATCCCCGCCATACCGATTGGGTTGTCCCCCGTATAGACCAGGTACGGCGGTAACTGAAGGTTGCGCATCAGAATCTCACGGATGTGCTCCGGTGTCGTCGCATCCAGTTCCAATCGAACGGCTGAGGTGAAATCTCGCTGATCGAGCTGCTCCTCCATCGCCTCGATGAGATCAGACGCTTCGTCTTCCTCAATGGCCACATCCGCATCTCTCGTCACACGGAATGGGTACGAGGCGACCACTTCCAGGCCGGGAAAGAGGTCGTCCAAGTTATGTGCGATGACTTCCTCGAGCCATACAAATTGTTGAACTTTTCCCGCTCCACCCAAGCCCATCTGCTGGAGGGCGACATCTTTATCTGTGGGAATGGGAACCAGTCGTGGAAAGACATCCGGCACTTTGACGCGTGCGAAACAATCACCACGCTCAGGGTCTTTGACCAACACAGCAAGATTAAAACTCAGGCTTGAGATATGTGGGAAGGGATGGGTTGGATCAAATGCCAACGGCGTGAGCACGGGAAAGATGTCGCGCTGAAAGTACTGTTGAATGGCATCTTGCTCCCTCACCGTCAAATCCACATAATGGAGAATACGGACACCGGCTTCCTGCAAGCTTGGTAACACATCTTGCTTCCAGCACCTATCATATCGCCCAAACTGGACGTTCAGCTCTCGGTTGATCGCCAAGATCTGCTCGGATGGTGTCATGCCGTCGGGAGCCGTTCCTCCTGTCCCAGCCGCCACTTGACGGCGAAGACCGGACACTCGAATCATGAAAAACTCATCCAGGTTCGTGGCGAAGATAGTCAGAAACTTCACTCGCTCCAAGAGAGGATTCCGTTTGTCCTCAGCTTCTTCGAGAACCCGCAGATTGAACCGCAGCCAGCTGATCTCACGATTCAAGAAATGGATCGTTTTCTCGCTTCCCTCCGAGCCTTCAACAGCTGGGCCACGCAGTTCAGCAGAATGGTCCGTCATGGAAACTCCTTCGCTATGACGAGGTTATGGCTTGAACCACAAAAACCTGATGACTCTATGCCAACTAGATCACAACGCTGTTGCGCACCTGTTACAGATGTGTAACATCCCTCTTTGCATTGCATTCTATCAAGATCCCACCCACTCCTCTCCTTTGGATTCGCAGATGGCATCATCTTGATGAACGTTCCTGGTGGGTCAGCCCGGTCATCCTAATAAGACAGTCGTCTCCCTCACTCTTCTACGCAGTTGCTTGATACACTAAGTAGCAACTTCTTGTTCACTGATAGGTTAGAGTAACCCAGTATCGGTCCTTGTCAGTCAATTTATTCGGTCGATTCATGAAAACATTCAGAACCCTTCTCTCCCCAGTTCGATTATGCTTCATTGCCTGTTCGTCCTTCATCTGGCTCCTTTCTCAAGGAGTCATAGGGGCAGAGTTCCAATCTGAAGTGACACTGTGGTTGGAGTCAGGTCAAGCCGTTGCAACCAGTCAACTGAGTGGTCGGAGAGAGCTGCCGTTGGGTGCTCAGGAGGTAGTCGTCAGTTCCGGCACGAATGGGATTAATGGCATCGTCGTGACGTCTCGTCGGCTCTTAGGGTTTTCAAGCCGAGTTCTCACCTGGAGCAAGCAGGAACTGGACGTGAATGAAAGGGTCCTCGAGCGGAAGATCCTCCCAAGCTTCAGTCTGCTCAGAACGGATCGGCATCTGTATGGATTTCGTGGCGTCAATGGCTTGTGGATTAAGGAGCCGTTGGGAATACGGGAAAAAGTCGCCCGCGTCCACAGCAATGCCTATGGGGCTGTCTGCATCACGAATGAGCGACTGGTGGGATTTACACCACTTCTCGGCGGCTTTGCATCGAAATCGTTAGGCGTCCATGAGCGCATCGTAGGAGTCGATAACGAAAACGGCCTCATTGTAGTTTCCACGAATCAGCGCACCTTGGTCTTCGGCACCCGCATGAGCGGCTGGGAGGAATTCGAGTAATCGCCCTCGTACCCTCTTGATCATTCAAGCCAATCCTCACATCATCGCATCAGACCTTCCAACATGGATCCGGCCGGCCTCGTAGACATACCCAAATAAGTACAAGGGAAGATGTGTCGAAATATTAACGCCCTCGTAACCTCCGTTTAACATCAGGGAGTCATCATCGGCTTCAGCCACTACCCACGCATGAATAGAGGAGGTAAAGACCATGATCCCGGACACGTACAATTCTCGTCCCTTTCGTTCATCGATGTTTCCTGTGGGAAGAGCTCTGATTGAAACACGCGTATCGCCAAATTGGCATCTGTTCCGAGGCTGGCGTCCGCCGCAGAAAAATCGGCGGGCTGCACGCATAGGAAATGGCACTCGGATGGCCATAGCGATGTTGAAACGGCTGCAAGCACGCGAAGGCATATAAAATCACGAGCGCATACCAGCTCTCTCACTGTACCTCTCGGAATAGATTGCCGCTTCTGATACTGCACGAGTCCTTCACTGATTTTCTCCTCTCCCCACCCACGCGACTTTTCACATGGAATTGGCATGACTGTAACGGAGGAGAAACACCGCTTCGATAGAATCGCACCATGTCAATGAGGAACAACCTACGAACGGCCAGAGAACTGGCCCAATAAGGAGGGAGGTGAAATGCGATGACGATATGGATGATCGAAGCGATCCTGATAAGCGCCATTGTGACCGTGACGTATACGATGGTCGCTGCGTGGCGAGAGTAGGTGATGTACTTGTAGTGATCAGAAAGGAGGAAGATTCAACAGTGCATGGCAATGGACAGGCGGGAGCCGGATTGGGGGCAAACTTGCCCTACCGGTTCTCGCTCGGAAGCCGAATCCATCATCTGCAGTTCAAGAAGATTCGTCTGAGTGAGCGCGATCGGAGCTTTCGCCTCAAGAATCTGCTTGAAGTTGGTATCAATGTTCGCAACGACTCTTCCTTGACACCGCGCGAGCGCACTCCCCTCGTCGTTCCACTCGCAAACTCCTTCCATTCGTAATCAAAAACTGGCTTCCTGCCCCACTGTTGAATACTGAGTGATTAGGGGCCAGGCGGGAGGATTTCAGGGGGCTGGTCTTAATCTGACGAACATGCCACAGATACTTATCACAATGATGGCCAAGCGGACCATGATGGATTTCACGAGCGAACCTTTCATCCGTAGCTCAGTAATCATAATGCGCACCTCCCTACCTTTCTAATGGGCATGAACCGTTTCACCATCATGACGTCGTGACCCTGATCGATCATGAAGGGAACGTTTGGTTGCATTAAAGGGAGATGTACCTTGTGTACGTCACTGCCTCATTGCCGAATCGTTAATACGGTGTGACATGTCTCTCACTTGAAGAGTTTACGGACCTGTAATAGCCGGCTAACGCCGGTGCAACGAACGCTTGGTACCTTGATGCCAATACAAATATTTAAAGGAGGATGCTATGGTAACAGTCGGCAATTTGATGCAGAAAGAAATAGTGACGGTGGACGTCGGTACCTCGGTCGTCGAGACGGCGAAGTTAATGAGAGCCTGCAATGTTGAGAGTGTACTCGTCGCGCGTCAGGCCCAGATCATCGGCATTGTGACTGAATCAGATATCGTCAAAAAGTTCGTTGGAGCGGAGAAAGCCGCATACTTTGTGCCGGTTGAAGAGATCATGAGCAGCCCAATCCCAGGCATCGAAGAGCGGCGGCCACTGACGGAGGCTGCGGATCTCATGGATCGGCATCATACCCTCCACCTCGGCGTGACCAAAGGAGGCGCACTCGTCGGCCTGGTGTCGGTCCGGGATTTTCTCCGACCGGTCTCTATCGACGAATTCTAGGCTCGCTTCGTCCTTTATATCTGCCGCTTTCTTGTTGAGTGAGCACCTTCCTCCTCTCCACACCCCATCGTGTGATCGACCACTCTACGAATTCCTCCCGGCTCCCCCGGGATTGCAATTCCCGCCCTCGCGCGTTTAGAAGTAAGGGGCTCTCCTTCCGCTACAGAGGTCCTATGATGGCTCGCCCCCTTGGAACTTCAACTCAACACCGTTCTATCGGCTCGGCTCACATCGAACGGGAACTCAAACTGGCCGTCGACTCCGACTTCCACCTGCCTCGACTACCCGGCACCCCGCTGCCTCGACGGCTGCTGATCTCGACCTATTACGACACGGCCGCCTATGACTTGGCCCATGCACGGATGACCTTGCGTCATCGCATCGAGCATGGCAAGCACGCATGGCAGCTCAAAATACCGTTGGGCAATGATCGGCAGGAAGTTGAGGTCGCCGGGGACCAGCCCAATCCACCTGCTTCTTTACGTGGGTTACTGGTTGTTCCCCTTGGGTATCGGAAACTCCTACCCGTCGTGACGCTGCGAGTCTGGCGGACCGGCCTGCTGGTGCGTCAGGATCGAGTTGTGACTGCTGAGGTTGCCCTCGACACGGTATCGGTCATCAAAAACGGCAGAACCATTCAGCAGTTTCGCGAGCTCGAAATCGAACAACGGCAGGGTGATGAGACATCACTTCGTTCTCTTGAACAGCAGATGCGCGTCGCCGGTGCGACTGATCATGACGGACGTCCTAAGTTCTATCGTGCCCTCTCGCTGCAAGCTCTCACCCCAGCGCCGCATCCTCACTCAATAGCGCCGGCAGTTGAGCATGTGAAGTGGGCACTCACACAGCACGTGAAATGGCTCCTTGCCCATGATCCCGGCACGAGACTCGGAACTGAGAGCGAGAGCCTGCATCAGATGCGCATCGCAACACGACGCCTGCGAGCGGTGCTTCGTACAGCTCGTCCCATCCTATTATCCGCATGGGTTACATCATTAGACCAGGAACTCGATTGGTTGAGCGAGCTGCTGGGAACCGCCCGCGATCTGGATGTCCAAATTGCCTATTTTACGGAGGAATCTTCTGGATTGGATGCGCGGGATCGCAAGCTGTTGGTAGCCTTCATCTCCCACCTTCGGTCTCAACGGGACGCTGCCCAGCAGGTGGTGCTAAGCGAACTCTCCGGCGCCCGATACCTCGAGCTCATCAAGCGATTGCAACAAGCCGCACACGACCCTGCAGTCGTCGAGTCTCCATTCACTGTGGATCAGCTCGCTAAGCGGCCCTTCAAGAAATTGCGCAAGGCGATCAAGGGTCTGAGAGCCTCCCCCTCGGACGTCGCGCTCCACAAAATCAGGATCAAGACCAAACGCGCCCGCTATGCCGCCGAATTGGCTCGTGCCTCGGTAGGCAAACCAGCCGTCCGGTTCATCAAGGCCGCTCGTGCACTCCAAGATCTGTTGGGGGTCCACCAGGATGCGCTTCACGCCGAACGTTACGTCCGACAGTTCCTCAAGTACTCGACCAGCGTCCGCTCCGGATTTGTCGCAGGCCGTATGGTCGAGCGCCAGCACCAACGGTGCCACGACGTCCGCAAGGGCATAAAACCGCTATTCAAGACGTTGTTGAAACGGGGAAAGAAAGCCTGGAGATGAACGAAGTCTACTTCACTTTCGACAATTCGGCGGGAATTCTGATCTCTTGTCCGTCTTGTAGATTGACGACGAACACCGACGTGGCGTTGGGGTCGAACTGTTCATAGGCAAAGACGGCGGTGAACCGGGATCGGAAGGCCGGGCCGTTGCCTTCGTTCTTTCGTCCCCGTTCAGCTTTACCGATGTCGATTGCCTTGGTGCGTTTTGACTCTTGGTGCAGCTCGATCAAGGCCCCCTCGGCGAAATACTCGTCATCGCCGCACAACTGCACCTCAATCTCCATGTTGGGCATGTCCATCACCTTCTGGATAAACTCCTCGGGCATGCGCACGTCCATCTTTCGCTTCTTCGATTCCGCCGCTTCTTGCCGACCAAACGCTTCCAATCGATACTGCTTCGTGCGCAGAATGGCGCTCGCACCGCAGGGCTCTTTCTCCGGATCGGCGCCCACACGACTCGCTAAGGACGCTTGCTGCAAGACTTTCCTCACATCTTCCGGAGAATTGGCTTTTTCCATCGGTGCTCGACCGGTCTCCAGCGCCTTATGCGCATCTTCCGACGACAAATTGACCTCGATTGCCCAGGCGGCACTCTGCCCGATCGTCAGAGCTCCGATCAGTCCCATCGCGAGTGTGACATGTGTACGAATCGTCATACCTTTCCTCTCGTGCACTGCCAGCCAGGCATATCCGAAACGTAAATACTGAGGCGACCGGCAAGTATCAAAGTATTGTAGGGGAAGCGCCTACCCTTTGCAATTAGCCTCCGAAGTGTCCCCAGTTCGCATAGGGTTTTCGCTGATACACCTCTTTGACGTTGACGGGAACAGGATACCCGGCTGTCCAGAGGAGGCGTGCCACGAGCGCCAGCGGGAGTCCCACCACGGTCGTGTAGTCGCCGTTGACGCGATCCACCAGATCTCCACCACGCCCTTGAATCGCATAGGCTCCGGCCTTGCCCAGTGATTCTTGCGATGCGAGATACCCGTCATAGAGATGTTCATAATCAGGTTTCATTTCGACCTTCGCCGTATCAACCTCAATCAACTCTATTTCTGGCTCACGGCTGCATAGGGCCACAGCGGTATGGACTTGATGTACACGGCCGGCCAAGCGTGCGAGCATGATGCGTGCATCCTGAAGATCGACCGGTTTTCCCATGAGTTGACCGTCAAGCTCAATGACCGTATCGCTTCCCACTACCAGCCCATCGGCCTGCTGAGCGGCCACTGCTCGTGCCTTTTCGAGAGCGAATCGTTTGACCTGCTCAATAGGGGTTATCTCAGGCGTCGGGTGTTCATGAACATTCGGCGGGATGACGTGAAAGGACAAACCTAGCAATGCCAGCAGCTCTTGGCGACGCGGCGAACTCGATGCCAGGATTAGCTGCATCGCGATGCCAAGAGGCTCAGGTCCTCGGTGGACTCAGATTGCGGCAATTCCTCCCTATCGCGATCCTGTGCCCGCCCCGTGAAGTCCATCAGCACCTGGTTCAACTCATCGACTGAAGAGACGCGCACCATTTGCGCACGAAGCGAGGCGGCATGCGAAAAGCCTTTGCAATACCAGGCTAAATGCTTTCGCATCCGATGGAATTGTTGTTGACCAAAAAGAGCCTGGAACTGCCGCGCATGGTCCATCAGCACAGCGAAGCGCTCTTCCTGCGGCACCGCAGGGTCAAGATCCGTCGGGTTTCCAATCGCACACGATTCACACGCGTGCTGCCGCACCTGTTCCTTCGCGTGAAAAAACCATGGTGCGCCAAGAGCGGCGCGCCCCACTAACACGCCATCCACACCTGTCTCACGAACGCGCGACACGATGTCTCCTGGACGTTGAATATCGCCGTTCCCCAGTAATAACGTTCCTGATCCCTTCGCCATCGCGGCGGCTCGTGAGATGGCCGACCAGTCCGCAGCCCCTCGATACATCTGCGTGAGCGTCCGTCCATGAAGGGAGATCACAGTCGGCTGTTCTTTCAGCAGGTCTTCAAGCCACGCTTCGACCGCGACCTCGTCATAACCGACTCTGGTTTTGACAGAGAGCGGCACCTTGCATCGTACTGTTGGACTAGCGCTCCCACGCCGATGGTTCAGACGGTGGAACGCGTCGATGCGGGCCTGCTTAAATCCTACTTGTTCGAGGGTTTGGCCATGTACCCAATCATCGATGCCGCACCTAGTCGCCTGTATGATGGAGCGCGCTAGTTCGGGAGTGCGGATCAGTCCGGCGCCCGATCCAGAGGAAGCGACGTTCTTCGATGGGCACCCCATGTTAATGTCCAGCCCATCAAATCCTAGTTCGCATACGGCATGTGCCGCCTGGTAGAAGAGATCCGGATCCTTTCCATAGAGCTGGGCGACGATCGGACGTTCAACGTCGCTATAGAGGAGCGTCTCCAGCTGGATCTCAGGCCCACGGCAGACATCATGCACATGGGTAAATTCCGTAAAGGTGACATCCGGCTTACCTCGGCTGGCAATCACCGCCCGGAAGCAGGCGTCGGTGACACCATCCATCGGCGACAGCCCAATGATAGGGCGCGGAAGGTTGAGCCAGAAGTTCATCTCATTGCACCCGCGCGACGATGTGTGATTCGTTGACGGATCGGTAGGCCAGCCGAAGCTCACGAGCTTCTCGCTCCGCCATACTCTGTAGTTCAGGTGCGACTTCACGGACAAACTCGACAAATCGTTCGACTTTCAGCAAAAAGAAATCATACGCTTCGGAGAGAGGCTGTGGCTCACGAAACCAGAAGGTGACAAATCCATCGAGGGACATTCCTGTCTCTTTCAGCCGACAACAGGTCTCGACAAACATATCCTCTAGCTCGCCTCCCCAATGGAGGATCTCATGCGGAAGATAGCTGTCTCGATAACGACCCAACTCTTCTCCGTATGCCCACGACTGGTTCCATTCCGGTCCCACCGGTTCGGCCTTGCCTGTGAGGACACGTACATACCGATCGTAGGCATCGCTCAGATCCGATCCGATCCTGGTCGAACTCTGGCTCTCATGCATTGAACCGGCTTCGATAACGAACGCGCTCTTGTCGACCATCGACATGTGATTGAATACCGATGCGTAGCATCGCGAGAACTCGGCAAATTCCTCGACGATCAGTCCAACAGGTTTCGTGTCGACCTCCAAGGCGAGTCCTTTCAGACTGATGAGTCGAGGATGATTCAGAATCTGGTCGAGCATCTTGAACAAGACAGGGGGGATAGGGGCTTCATGCGCATCGATCCATGCCGGAAGCGCCTTGTCGTTCGTGTGATCTACCGGAATCGAGAAGGAGGGTTCGGTTGAAACATGAGGCGCCAGGCCGGCAACATGAATTTCTACAACTCGCTCCACGGGAAATTCATCGAGAAACGCGCTCACAAATTGCATGAGCGACAGGGTTCGATAGGCCCCGGTGTACCGAAACACCGTCCAGAGATGGCCGACATCCAACACCAGCCCACAAGACGACTGTTCGCAGACCAGTCTAAAAAAGGATGGAAGCGATAGCGTCCCGGCAACGAAATAGGTGAGTGGCGGCATTTCCAGCAGCACCAACGGCGTGCTGCCATTGTCCAGCACACATTGCTCATCAAGAAGACTTTGGATCTTTCTGATATTCTCACGCACAATCTCTGCGCTTGCTCGAGTGTAGAGCGGAGGGAGGTAGGTTCCAAAATAATGCCCGGCGAGCACCTTCGCCGCACACTCATGATTCAGCCAGGGACTCTGCAAGATACGAAGCTGCTCGACCGTTTCTTTGAGGGCCGCGTGAAAAGCCTTGGTTTCCGTCACCTCGGGTTGGGTGACCCACAGCCCTTCTCCATGATAGGTTAGTAACTCGTCGTCCAAATCCTTCTTCATGTTCTTCAAGGCCATGGAGGTCGCACGAAAAACCTCCAGATAGCGGAGCGGAAGGTGACGTTCTTGCACACCTTCCCGCACGCTCGCGAGAGCAGGAGCTTGGATGTCGACGGAAAGGCCTAACCCATGCGTAGGAATCGCCTCGAGCCTGCGAAGGAACTCGTGATGGAACCACCCTCGAACTGTCATCGCGCTCCCCATTCCGTCGGTCACAATTTTGGCCTAGTGTATGTCGTAAAACCATTGAATGACAAGCCTTTCCCCCCTTCCTGGTCTCACAAGACCTTCTGCTATACTTGGCATACGTTACGACGGCCAGGGAAGCAAATTACTGGTGAAAAAGGACCTGGCTGAAGAATGTCGGACAAGAACGATCAACAGCGGAACGAGACGGATCAGCAGATCACACTGGTTGCACACATGATGACACCCGGCGTCGTTCAGATTCCCGGAGATGTATCCGTCACTGAGGCCGCGTCGCTCCTTGAACGTGAACGGATGCCCTGTCTCCTCGTCAAAGACTCGGAGTCTCGTTTCGGGCTCATGACACCGACCGATATCGTGAAAAAAGTGGTGGCCCAGGGCCTTGAACCGGATAATATTGAAGTCCGCACGATCATGACCCGACCGGTCCAATTTATCGAATACGATCGAGCCGTGGAAGATGCATCGACCCTCATGATGTCCACTGGAACGCCGATCCTGATCGTCACCAAACAAGATCAACCGGTCGGAGTTTTGACTGCCCGAGACCTAGTGCTTTCCCCGAAGCGGTGCGTGACAAACATGGCGGCAACCATCAGCATCATGGATGGAGAATCCATGGGTGCAGAACATCAAGTTATCGTCACCCAACTGAGTCATGCCGGTGCCTCCCTGAAGTCTCCGGCGTTCCTCCTTTCGGGGACCAAAGTCATACTGAGCTTCTCCCTTTCCGAGTCGATGAGTCCGTTGACGATACGAGGGACGGTCTTGAATAATGCTCAGGTCGAGCAGATCTCAGGCGCAACCCGCGCTGTCATCCCCACGTCTCCTGGCATTGAGGTTCAATTTATCGACCTCTCTCCGGCCGATCAGTCCAGAATCAAAGCATGGGTGCTGGCGAACCTTCCTAAATCCTTCGACCCATCGTAAATCGGTCTAGATCGTCTCATTCTTTGACCAACCTCCGTTCCGCTGATACAATTTCCTCACTCATCGCAAGGACAACTATGAATACAACAGGAAAAGCATCACAGAATCGATCTCGTCCGGTCTTATCACGCGACGAAATTCTTCATCAAATCAGCACGCTCCTGAATTGCCCGGACGATGACTTGCATGCTGCGCTCATGCGAGAGCTCCTGACAGGGCTGTTGAAACTTAACGATGCGCACCTCGATCTCCTGGATATCAAAATCGTCAATCGGGCCGTCAAAGAGTTACGTCATGCATTTGGTGTGTTTCATGGCTATCGTGATCGTCAGAAGGTCAGCATCTTCGGCTCGGCACGGACGCCATCGGATGATCCCAATTATCAATTGGCTCACCAATTCGCCCAGGCCATCGTGCGAGAAGGGTTCATGGTCATCACCGGAGGAGCGGATGGGATCATGCGCGCCGCCCAAGAAGGGGCGGGACGGGAGAACAGCTTCGGTGTCAACATCATGCTGCCGTTCGAGCAAGGGCCGAACTCGACCATCGCCGATGATGAGAAACTGATCACCTTCAAGTACTTTTTCACGCGAAAGTTGATGTTCCAAAAGGAAGCGAACGCCATTGCGCTCTTTCCGGGTGGATTCGGCACACACGACGAAGGCTTTGAGATCCTCACCTTGGCCCAGACCGGGAAAAGTGATCCTCAGCCCATTATCTGCCTGCAGGCTCCCGGCTGCGACTACTGGAATGACTGGTCGGCGTTCGTGGTGAGACAACTGTTAACACGGAAACTGATCAATGAAGAAGACATGAATCTGTTTGTCATCGTGGATTCTGCGGAAGCCGCGGTCAACCACATTCTGCAGTTCTATCACCGGTACCACTCCATCCGGTTTGTAGGACGACAACTTGCGATGCGTCTCAGGCACGCCATCTCGTCCGAACAACTCGAGCAGATCCGAAAGCAATTCACGGATCTGCTTTACGACGGGACGTTCGAACTGCGCGGTCCTCTCGAGGAAGAACTCGACGAACCGGCCTTGCGTGATTTGCCGAGGCTCGCGTTCAACTTCAACCGACGCAGTGCCGGCCGACTTCGCCAATTGATCAGCCACCTCAACGGACTGTAGTCGACCCTTTCCCTGACATAGACCAGAAAGATACCTTTTCGTTACGACGTGGGCATGGTATCCTCTCCCATTGTTATGGATACTGTGTCGTCCGCTCCTCCATTTCATAGTTCTCCCGACATTGTCCTGTACCATGCGGACTGTTCAGATGGGTTTGGAGCCGCCTGGGCTCTCTGGAAGAAATTTCCAAGTGCCACCTTTGTGCCCGTCAAACACGGACAGCCTCCTCCACCTGACCTCAAGGACCGACGGGTCGTCATCGTCGATTTCAGCTATGGCCGACCAATCCTGGAATCCATGGCTTCTGAAACCAAGGAACTTTTGATTCTCGACCACCATATCACCGCGGAAAGGACTCTAGATGGCTTTCCCAACGCTTACTTCGATCAAACGAAGTCCGGTGCGGTGTTGGGTTGGGAGTGGGCGCATGGCACCACCGCGCCATGGTTGCTTCAATATATTCAAGACAAGGATCTCTGGACGTGGGCCTTACCTGGAAGCCGAGAGATCAATGCGGCGCTGGCCTCCTATCCATTCGACTTCATAGTATGGGACCGCTTTACGCAGTCCTCGCTTGAGCAAGAGGGCCGAGCGATCTTACGCTATGAACATGAACTGGTCGGCAAGCTTGTGGCACAGGCCGCTTTGGTGGAGTTCCAAGGTGTCGTCGTTCCCTCGGTACACAGTGCGATCTTAACGAGCCAAATCGGCGAGCGGCTCTCTCCGCATCATCCGTTTTGCTTGATCTGGCATGATCGTGATGATCGTCGCTATTTCAGCATGCGGTCCCGTGCGGAAGGGACGGACGTCGGTACCATTGCGGCCTCATTCGGCGGAGGAGGCCATACCCACGCGGCTGGATTCTCCGTTGCTCTACAGAGCGACGGAACCCCACCAACCGACCCCAGACTGCCACGTTTGGTTATGGGTCGCCGCCTCAATCCCTAGCTTGGAACCATCGTGATTCCACTTCACGACGAAAACCCCACGAAACTTACTCCCGTCGTGACGATCACCTTCATCGGCATCTGTGTCGCCGTGTTTCTCTACCAAGTCAATCTCCCCCAAGAGCCGGCCGACCTCTTCGCGTTCCAATACGGTGCAATTCCCTCTGTCATCTTCGGCCACGCCTCTCTTTCGGAGGAAGTTCGCATTGCTTTTCCAGCCTCTCTGACTCTTATCACGAGCATGTTTCTTCATGGAGGGTGGATGCATCTGTTAGGGAACATGCTCTATCTCTGGATTTTTGGGAATAACATTGAAGATGTGATGGGCCATGCGAAGTTTGTCGTCTTTTATATTCTCTCCGGCATACTCGCCGCACTGAGTCATGCGCTCACCGACCCTTCCTCGCACATTCCTATGGTCGGAGCGAGTGGAGCCATCTCTGCAGTATTAGGGGCCTACCTGTTGCTCTTTCCACGGGCTCACGTGCTGGTCTTCCTACCCGGACTGGGTATGACCCGAGTTCCGGCGGGAATCGTCCTAGGGATGTGGTTCATTACTCAACTGATCAGCGGAGGAATGAGCGTCGGTGCGACCGGAGGCGGCGTGGCCTTCTTTGCCCACATCGGAGGATTTCTTGCGGGGATGGTTCTGATCGGGTTCTTTAAGCGGAGCGACGTGAAATTCTTTGCCCCACCTCGATCCACATGGCATCGCTAACGTCGAGTGTTTCGTCCCAGCCAAACCCCTTACGCAGCATCCAACATCTCTCTCACCTTTTCGATGAGACCAGCTTGGCGATAAGGATGCTGCAGGACAAACCGTTGGTTGATCCGGTGATGCTGAATCGTTTCGTCGTCATAGCCGGACACAAACAGCGCCTTCATCATCGGATGCTGGATCATGAGGCGGCGGGCCAGCTCACGCCCCCCAATCTCCGACATGACGAGGGAACTCACCGTGAGGTGAAGGATGCCGTTGTACCGTTGCGTGAGCATGAGGGCCTCAACTGGCGACGCAGCTTCCAGGACCCGATAGCGATGCCGTTGCAGGGCCGACACCGCCAGCTTTCGTTCAATTTCGTTTTCCTCTACAAGGAGAATCGTTTCATTTCCCTTGGCCGTCATGGCTTTGAGAATGCACTCCTTATACGGCTCCGTCGCCGGCGCAACGGGGAAGAAAAGTCGAACGGTCGTGCCTTGCCCTGGCCGACTCGTGACCTCGAGCGTACCTCCATTCTGTTTGACAATCCCAAACACCGCTGTAAGGCCAAGGCCGATGTTCGTTTCTTTCGTCGAAAAGAACGGCTCATACATATGAGCTTGAGTATCCAGGTTCATCCCGGTTCCGGTATCCGTGATCTCAATGAGCACCTGGGAGTGCTCCAGCCCCGTCGATGACGACCGACTCAGTTGTACTGCGTCATCGAGCGTCTTCACGTCGATCGATAAGCGGCCTCCCTTCGGCATCGCATCCCGCGCATTCACCACGAGCTGAAAAAGAATGGTTTCTAAGCCTTCGCGATCCACTTCTGCATACGCCATCTGTGTCTCAGTTTGGACGCTCAGTGTAATGTTTGCAGGTAAAAGACTCTGTATCATTTCTCGTACGTCGGCTAACACCTCATGTACAGGTACCATATGGCGAACCCATCGACCTTCGAGATTCAGTGCGATCAGCTGTGCCGTCAAGGTCGCGGCTTTTTCTCCAACCTTAAAGATCTCGTCGGCAGATGATCGGAGAGGATCATTCGGCTGGCATCGCGACAACATCATGCCGGTCTGTTTTCCGATCACCGCAAATAGCGCCCCAAATTCCCTTGCTATTCTCGCCGCGACTCGACCCACCGCTTCCATTTTGTGTGCATCCTGAAGTCGTCGCTCCAGTCCTTGCCGAGCAACCTGACCTTCGCGGAGTTCCACATTTGCCCTCGTGAGATCTTCTTTGAGAGCTTTGATTCGAGCTTCAAGCTGGGTTTTTGCGGCCGACAACTCATCTTCCGTCTTTTTCAAACCCTCAACGTCTTTCAGCAACGAGGCTGTTTCTTCTTGCGCCACAACCGTGCTTTCCAGTGCGACGCCATAGAACACCGCCATGACAAGCAGAACGGGAATCCCCAATAGTTGCCCTGTCGCCATCGTGCCGGTGTTGAGCATTCCTTCATAGAGGACGACCGCATATCCGACGCTTAATAGGAGTGCGAGACCGAGCACATGGCTCAACCTCCTTACGGAGGCCGCCACAAGCACGAGAACAAAGTACGCAATGTAGAGATCCGATCGGGCATTACCCGATAGATAAATGACGGAGGTCACGAGAATTGTATCGATTGCCACTAGGCTGGCACTGAACCACGCCGATGCTAGTACTGCCTGAGACAACATCACAATCGCGACCATGCCCAGCCAGAATCCTATCACCAACGTGTGGCTCATGGCCCGGCTGATGACCGACTGAACACCGAACAGCAATTCATATGACAGAATAATCGTGACAAGGCCTTGAAGGACGAGGTATCGAGATCCAGGATCCGTGAGCAGACGGTAGAGCCGGTTCACGGCTTGACCATGGCTGGTTGGCGCTGAATCCTGTAGCATCTTGGAAGGTCTTCCTGAGAGACAGCATGTGGGGGCCAGCAAATTCCATACCGTTCCATTTCTTCTTAAAACTCACTTTTCCTATGCGTTTCACAAATTTTTTGGTCCCTAACGAACTATTAGGTGACAAAATGGAACAGCCCAGGCACACGTGACAGAGTCTGACTGTTCATCTCGTACCCAGGGGATGAGGGTGTTGGTGGGGCTGGCCTAGACCGGGCTTTTGAGGCTCGTGCGGAACTTCTGAGCCTCTGCTATGACCGTCTCTGTTTGCGGAGCTGTGAAAGTCACATGACCCATTTTTCTGCCTGGACGAATGATCTGCTTGCCGTAGAGATGAAGCACAGCTCCAGAGGTGGAATAGAGTGCGGAACACCCTTCTGCGGACATCACAGAGCCGACATCTTCGCCGATAAGATTCACCATGACTGCGGGACTCAGGAGTCTGACCTCTCCCAGAGGCAGTCCGCAAGTCACTCGTACCTGCTGTTCAAATTGGGATACCGTACAGACATCCAACGTATAGTGCCCGGAATTATGTGGCCGCGGAGCGATCTCATTAATGAGAAGAGCTCCGTGTTCTGTATGGAAGAGCTCGACACAGAACACCCCAACTCCCGGTAATGCCTCTACGGCTTGTAGTGCCAGTTCCTGGGCTTGTTCTGCTACACCTGCAGCAATGGATGCAGGCACGAGCGTCTCCCGTAAAATTCCTTGATCATGCCGGTTTTCGACAACCGGATAGACCCGGCTCTCCCCACGCTCATTGCGCACCACCAGAACGGAGAGCTCTCTGAGAAATGGAACAAACTGTTCAACAATCCACCGGTGCCCTGCTTCAGCTTGACCAAGAATTGTTTGAACCTGATTGACATCGGAGGGAGTTCGAAGAATCCACTGCCCTTTTCCGTCGTAGCCACTCTTCGCCGTTTTACAGACAACGGGAAGCTCCAGACGATTGACTGCCGTGACCAGTTGACTGCCAGATTCCACGGCGGCAAATGAAGGGACCGAAAGTAGTCGAGACGACAAGAATTGTTTCTGCTCAATCCGATCTTGGAGAGTGCGAAGAACCGCGCTGGATGGTGTCATCCTGCAACGCTCTTCCAACCACCCACACAGCTCTGCCGGAACGTTCTCCCATTCCAGCGTCATCGCGTGGACAATACTCGAAAACTGTTCACGACTGGCGGGATCGGAGAAGGGCGTTGTGCAGGAGTGGACCGCTAGCTGATGGGCCGGAGCATGAGGGTCTGGATCCCAGACCGCCACACGATAGCCCATTCGTCGTGCGGCCGCGGCAAACATTGCACCCAACTGTCCGCCCCCCAGCACACCAAGAATTGACCCGGGCTCAAGAATTCGTGTGGTCACCGTCAGTGGCTTGCCCCAGTAATTCCCTTTGCCTCGGGGGAATTCAAAACGCTTTCAGTTTGAGCTGTTCGATAGCGCTGAATCCGTCGGGCTATATTGGGATGGGATACAGCAAGAATCTGTGCAGCAAGGAGACCCGCATTCTCTGCTCCACCGATCGCAACGGTCGCCACGGGAATACCCTTTGGCATCTGCACAATCGACAGTAAGGAGTCGAGCCCACGCAGATGTTCTGTTGGAATAGGAACTCCGATCACCGGCACATATGTCTTGGCTGCCAACATGCCGGGCAGATGGGCTGCGCCTCCAGCCCCAGCAATGATGACCTTGATCCCACGACCTGGAGCGTTGGCCGCATACTCGAAAAGGCGGTCCGGCGTGCGATGGGCGGAGACGACCAGGAATTCGTATGGAATGCCGAGCTGGGCTAGGATCACGCCGGCTTTCTCCAAGATAGGGAAATCCGATTTACTCCCACCAAGCACACCGACTATCGGCCTGGGATCCGGAGTCTTTCGCCCGACTTCACGCTGTGACCGATTCAACGTCCTTCCGACCTTGGCCATCCTGGACTTCTGCTCCCATTTGCTGAAAATTATGGTCTCACCCAAAGCCCCGCTGGGGAACCTTAACGTGTCTCTTGAGCGTGGTCAAGAAGGATGGTGGGAAAAGGATTCATCAACTCGTCACTCGAAAAGTCGGGACCTCAATACACGGCTTTTCGGAGACGGGTTCTCAGTTAATAAATACAAAGATGACTCCGGGGTTCCCCCCGGAGTCATCTTAAGGAAGGTGAGTTCGTATGCCGCACAGATGTGCGGCATACTTCGGCTACTTGATTCCCTGCCCAGCTGACCGTGGCGCAAACATCTCAAAGATGCTTGGTTCACGTTCCATATAGTCCGGTGGGAAGAAGTTAAATCGTCGCCATAACTCGTACCAGAGAGGGACACGATTAAGGATGACCCATCCCAATACCCTTGTCCCTTGCCGCACCTGGGCTTGTTCCGGCCAAGGTTGAGGATCATCCGGGTCAGGCACGACCCAGAATCGGTAATTCCCTTTGCCATCGTCGATTTGATCGACCACCTTGATCACGCCAGAACGGGTACCAGCCATGAGCCCTGGCCAGGCCGGCAATGGAATAGCCGGCACTCCAAAGAACAAGATTTTGACTTTCCGTCCAGCACTCAACAGGGGTGCATCCAGCCCTTCGGCCACCATTTCGATGGCCGGATCGGAGGCATGTGGTGAAATAGTTACCAGGTCATCTCCTTGCTTGACCGTTTCGTTGATTCCTACTCTGGCCATTTTGACCACGGTCCCATCCATAGGAGCATACAGTTTGGCTGCCTCAATACGCTGTTGGACGCCTTGCTGCTTGTAGGACATCTCTGCGAGCTGTTCGGTAGCCTTGGCAGCATCAGCCACCGCATTGTCCCGTGACGCCATGGCATCAATGAGTTGCTGATTCACATCGGCCGTAATCTGATCACGACCGAAGTTGAGAGCTGATCTGCCCTGTTCCGCGGCCAGAAGGTTTGCCTGAGCCGCTTGCAGAGCCGCTTTACTCCCAATTTCAGTTTGGATCGTCAATTCGAGTTCTCGTTGTGAAACGAGTCCATCCCTCACCAGTTGCCGATGTCGATCAACATTGAGTTGTGCTGTATCGACGTCGATCTTGGCCGCTTCGACCTTCTGCTGGGCCTCACGTACTCGGTTGTCTGCCTCGACTACCCGGGCTTCCGCTGATGGGACCGCAGCCTGAACCAGTTTCTTCATCTCGCCGATTCGTCTGGTGAGTTGGTCCGCCCTGCCTAACGCAGCTTGGCGTGTTTTTTCTAACGCATCTCGGCGTTGCTCAAACAAGGGAAGGATTTCAGGCGCCATATAGGTCGGGTCATAGTCTTCAAGCTCACCGACGAGGTCGCCCTTCTTAACTTTGACACCTTCATAAATATGCCACGCCTTGACCCGACCGGTAATTCGAGATTCGATATGCTGTGGCCGATCGTACGGTGTATATGCTGAGACTTGACCTTGTGCGCTAATCGTCTGTGTCCAGGGTACGAACTCAAGGATGATGAGAAATACAAGAAGGATCGTGAGGATGGCCCGCGATGCCGTGAACATCCCACCGGAAAGTTTCACGGCCTCCCAGCATGGCAACGTCGTCAAGGCTGATCCTTGTTCGACCGTGATTGCCTCCAACCCAACACCCTTCCGTACGAGCGCACGCTCTCCACTTCTTTCGAGACCACCACCTAGGCTAGCCATGGAGCCTCCATAAATTTACCTGTGTTAATGGGCCAATCTAACCATTGCTCATTATGCATGGGCATGGTGCAGCATAATCCGACGATCTGCATGATCCGTCAGGTTTGGATCCGTTGAGACGAAGATCACCGACCATGCTTCGTCTTTAGAGCACAGGCGACGCAGCACCCTTTCTCTCAACGATGGCTCAAGCGCGTGAATGAGCCCGTCAAATATGAGCACTTGCGGATGTCCCAGGATAGCCCGGGCCAACAAGATCTGCACGATGTGCGTCGGAGATAGAGACTCTCCAAGCGAAGAGACATCTGATTTCACCCCGCGTGGCAAGGCGTCGATATCCTCCTCCAGTTCAGTAAATCGGAGGGCCCAGTTGAGGTCGTCATAGGTCACATAGGGACGTCCCATGGTGATGTTTTCTTCTATTGTTCCCTCAACCAGCGTCAATTGCGAATCGAGCATGACGCTACGGACTTGATTGAGGCCATTGGGATCCATGTACCGCAGATCGACGCCGTTGTACTGCACAACTCCGTTGGTCGGAGTTTCGAGACCGCCCAAGACTCTAGCCAGCGCGGTTTTGGCCCCCGTCGTCTTGGCATAGATACCAAGCTTCTCTCCGGGCGCCACATCCAAGTTGAACCCGTCGAATACGGAAGCCCCGCCATGGATCAGGCTGACGCCTTTGCAGGTAACTCGGATACCCTGAGTTAAATGCTTCGGCATACCCACCGGTGATTCGACCGAGACGTAATCTTGTTCTTGGTTGAAGACCGTATCAAGGTGAGTGAGCGCTGTGAAGAAGTAGTACACGAAGCCCATGTTCTTGATGAGCGTGTCAAAACTAATCACCAGCGCACCGACCACTGCTTGGACTGCGACGACCTGACCAAGGGTCAACTGGCCAATGGACATAAGGTACGCCGCCATACCCAGAGCAGTTGCCTGTGCGAGCGCTTGTCCACCTACAGAACCGATGTACTGACGTACAAGAACGCGAAACCGTGCCTTTCGACAGTCAACGTAATGGGTCAAAAGGTCGTTCGTCTTCTTCAGGATATACGGACGGCTGTCGGTTGCTTTGAATTGCAACGAGTTTTGCGAAACCTCCTGAACCCACCTGAAGACATCGTACTTCGCGTGAGACATGTCGAGAGTCGTCTTCAACGCACCGCGAGAGAGCACGAAGAATGTGATCGCGAACCCTGCCATCAGGAGCAAGTTGTACATGAGGAAATACGGATGGTAGACCATCAGCAAGAGCATTCCGACCGTCCCCCCCACGACCACATTGATCAAATCGAACAGCAGGGTGGACAGCGCCCGTTGCATAAAGACCGTTTCCATGAAAAAGTTCGAAAGATGTTGAGCTTGCGCAGCCTTGAACCGATTCCGAGGCAGCTGCTCAACCATGGCCACCGTGATTCTGGCCATAACACGACGCTGTATGACATCGATCGCGTAAAAGTGGAATGTCTTGAACAGACCGACGAACAACAACACCAGCAGCATGACCGTTGTCAATGTCCAGATCATGACCGGCTGAACCGCATAGGAGAAGGTGCTGACCAACTCCTGTACGGTCAAGGGAATGATCAGGGAAAAGAACGCGACGGCCACGGCGTAGGAAAAGATCAAGTACATGATCCTTTTCTCAGCCTTCATGGCGACAGAAAGCTGCTTCATTAACGCTTCAAACAGGCCTGGATAACGATTGCCCTGAGGTTCTTTCATGAGTACCCCCGGTTATAAATCAGGATGTGAATCATTGGTCCCTTACTGAAGTTCATGACGCCGGCACTTAACCATACTTCTGCTTCCATAACCAATCCCACCGAACGAACTACCTCCCCCCGCCAACTCTAATCACGCCCTGCCTGCTTACGACCGGATATCCCGGCCGCAACCACCGTATCTCCATATTTGGCGAGTACATTTTCAGCAAGTGGCTTCGACAACGCGCCCCTGGCCCACAACATCCCTCCACGAGCCACGGCATAGTCGGCTTGGGCACGATAGAGCTCATAGGCCGCTTCGACCACTGCGCGCTCTCGTAGGTTTACAAAGAGCACGCTCGTTGCCCCCATATTAAACCGAGCTCGTTCGCCTTCTTCTAGAGTCTTGGCCAAGCGCAGAGCCTCTGTCGAAGCTTTCACTCGGTCGCGAGCGCGTACGATGGCCGAGAGCCAGTTGTCTACGTCAATCTGAACCTGACGCTCGGTATAGGCCTGCTTATACGCCAATCGCTGCTGCTGCGCTTCTGCGTAAAGGACCTTCCCTCGCGCAGCCCGATTGAACAAGGGCATACTGAAGAGGGCATTCATATGGTAGGCGAACCCGCCAAAATAGTAGATGCCGCCCGTCACCGGGCCGCCTGAAATCGTCAGCTTTGGAAGCAGTTTATTTTTTGCCAATTTTAGTTCGATATTGTTCAATTTGGCTTCAATGTAGAGATCGCGGACTTCCGGACGATCCTCCGTGGCTTCTACCTTGAAGGCCGCCACATCGTCTTCGCTCGGCAACGGTGTTTCCCCCTGAAACTCCGGGGCCCACTCCGGTCTCGGTGTGACCGGATCTCCGTCCTCCCAGAGAAATAGGGCCAGTTTATATTGCTCGTACTCCACCTTCCGTTGCGCGGCAATAGCAGCCTCTCGACGCCGCTGAACTTCTTCCCCAGCTTCAACCACGTCGATTGGAGCAATCGCGCCGGCTTTCGATCTGCCCTCCACCATGCGATAGCGCTCCTCCGCGACGGCCAACGCACGCTTCACGACATCGGCTTGTTTGACGGCAACCTGCCAATCCCAATATTGCACGGCCCCGGCGAGATAGAGATCTTGCCGTTTCTGCGCGACCTTCACTTCGGCTTGCGGCCCGGCGAGCTCCGCCTGTTGCAACTCTGCAAACTCTTCGTTGACCATGAATCCCTGCAGGAGATTAAACGCTCCGCCGATGATGAGCATTTGCTGTGGATAATAACCTTGCAGGTCTTGAGGGATCGCCACTGCGGGACTCACAACACGTTGAAGCCTAACCCCATCGAAACCACCAAGAGTACTTCTATCCCCGAGGCCACTACGGAGGCCGCCGTAGATTTCCCACCCCCAAGGGTGCCCAACTTTGAGCATGGTATCGTTATAACCAGCAATCAAGATATTCGGGCCGACAACGTTCGTCAGATTATACGTTTGATACCGGTCTACCTCGAGCTCGTTCCGAAACTTCGGCTCCCATGCGCCCAACGCCTTCAGAACTTTCGCCCGAGCCTGTGCTCGCTCAAGCCCAGTTGCCCGAAGCAACGGATGGGTCAGTTCAATCCTGGCCAGCACCTCTTCAATGGTGAGGGGAGTGGTTCGGGCAGACTGCGTCGTCACCACGCTGGAATCGTGCACTGGCTCCGCGAGAGTCGTCACGGGAAGCAAGATCAGAATCACAAATAATAGAGCGGCCATCAAAGGATGCTCCTTGTGCCGGATTAATCGCGGCCCATCTTTTTAAGCCCGTACGCACCAGCTGCCGTCAGCGGGTTCCCGTACTTGGCCAATTCGCTTTCGGCCCACGGCTTCGACAATGTTCCCCTAGCCCACAACATACCGCCGCGTGCCACGGCATAGTCGGCTTGCGCCCGATACAGCTGGTACGCCGATTCCACCACGTTGCGCTCACGGAGGTTCACAAACAGCACTGTGGTCGCGCCCATATTGAAGCGGGTCCGTTCGCCTTCCTCCAGCGTCTTCGCCAACCGCAGGGCTTCCGTCGCCGCTGTCACCCGGTCTCTAGCCCGCACGATCGCCGAAAGCCAATTATCCACGTCGATGCTGACTTGTTGCTCGGCGTACAGTTGTTTGAAGGCCAATTGTTGTTGGTCCGCCTCCGCGTACATAACCTTCCCACGCCCTTCTCGCTGGAAGAGCGGCATCGCAAACTTGGTTTCGAACCCATAGCCAACTCCCATAAGCCAGTCCGCAGCGGCATCCATTCGTCCTCCCTTAAAATCAAACTGTGGGAGCAGGGAGTTCTTGGCGAGCTTGAGATCAATATTGTTCATCTTGGCTTCGATGTAGTAGTTACGCACTTCCGGCCGGTCTTCTTTCGCCTCCACTTTATATCCCGCGACCTCTTCTATAGTTGGAAGCGGCGTTTCACCCTGAAATTCCGGCGCCCATTCCGGGCGCGGCGTCACTGGCTCGCCGTTCTCCCAGAGAAAGAGAGATAGCTTGTATTGCTCATACTCCACCTTCCGTTGCGCGGCGATGGCTGCCTCCCGCCTGACCTGTACCTCTTGGTTGGTCTCAATGACATCGAGCGGCGCCACCTTACCAGCCTTGGACTGTCCTTCGATCTGTCTATAGCGTTCTTCCGCGACGGCCAGCGTACGCTTCACCACCTCGGCCTGTTTGACGGCCACCTGCCAATCCCAGTACTGCACGGCCCCGGCCAGGTAGAGATCTTGCCGTTTCTGCGCCACCGCGATCTCCGCCTGCGGCCCTGCGAGTTCAGCCTTTTGAAACTCGGCATACTCTTCGTTGATCATCAGGCCACGTAGCAACTTGGCCGACCCACCAAAGATCATTTGCTGCTGAGGATAGAGGAGCAGTACATCTGGAATCTGCGCATGGACATGCAGCGTGTATTGATCCCCGATGCCGTTGCGGATTCCACCAGCAACCCGGAAGCCCCAGGGATGCCCGACCTCGAGCTTGGTGTCGTTAAACCCCCCCGTATTCTCATCAACGGTACTCAGAAAATTAAACGTCTGAAAACGAGCGGCCTCTGTAATGTTTTTGAGCGTCGGTTCCCAGGCTCCGAGGGCCTTCAGGATCTTCGCTCGGGCCTGCATCCGTTCGACGCCCTGAGCTCTGAGCAGCGGATGGGTCAACTCAATACGAGCGAGCACTTCACTAATCGTCAGAGGCTCGGTACGAGCGGCCTGGGCCTTCACCACGCTGGAATCGTGCACTGGCTCCGCGAGAGTCGTCACGGGAAGCAAGATCAGAATCACAAATAATAGAGCGGCCATCAAAGGATGCTCCTTGTGCCGGATTAATCGCGGCCCATCTTTTTAAGCCCGTACGCACCAGCTGCCGTCAGCGGGTTCCCGTACTTGGCCAATTCGCTTTCGGCCCACGGCTTCGACAATGTTCCCCTAGCCCACAACATACCGCCGCGTGCCACGGCATAGTCGGCTTGCGCCCGATACAGCTGGTACGCCGATTCCACCACGTTGCGCTCACGGAGGTTCACAAACAGCACTGTGGTCGCGCCCATATTGAAGCGGGTCCGTTCGCCTTCCTCCAGCGTCTTCGCCAACCGCAGAGCTTCCGTCGCCGCTGTCACCCGGTCCCTGGCCCGCACGATCGCCGAGAGCCAATTATCCACGTCGAAGCTGACTTGCTGCTCGGTATATCGCTGTTTAAGCATTAATTGTTGCTGGCCCACTTCCGCGGCCATGACCTTCCCACGCGCTTCCCGCTGGAAGAGTGGCATCTCAGCATGTAGACCGACTCGATACCCGATTCCCACAATCCAGTCTGTGGCACCATCGGTCGGCCCCCCTTCAAGATTCAACTTAGGAAGCAGTTTGTTCTTGGCGAGCTTGAGATCGATATTGTTCATCTTGGCTTCGATGTAGAGGTCCCGCACTTCCGGCCGATCTTCTTTCGCCTCCACTTTATATCCCGCGACCTCCTCTATAGTTGGAAGCGGCGTTTCACCCTGAAATTCCGGCGCCCATTCCGGGCGCGGCGTCACTGGCTCGCCGTTCTCCCAGAGAAAGAGAGATAGCTTGTATTGCTCATACTCCACCTTCCGTTGCGCGGCGATGGCTGCCTCCCGCCTGACCTGTACCTCTTGGTTGGTCTCAATGACATCGAGCGGCGCCACCTTACCAGCCTTGGACTGTCCTTCGATCTGTCTATAGCGTTCTTCCGCGACGGCCAGCGTACGCTTCACCACCTCGGCCTGTTTGACGGCCACCTGCCAATCCCAGTACTGCACGGCCCCGGCCAGGTAGAGATCTTGCCGTTTCTGCGCCACCTTGATCTCCGCTTGCGGTTTCGCGAGTTCAGCCTGCTGAAACTCAGCGTACTCTTCGTTGATCATGAGGCCGCGTAGTAGCTCGAATGATCCGCCGAGGATGAATTGCTGCTGATTATAGAAGGCTTGTAGATCAGGGATAAGAGCAATAGCACCTTGGTTTCCGTTATCTCCATAGCCGCTGCGTAACCCTCCCTGGACGCGGAAGCCCCAGGGATGCCCAAACTCGAGCTTGGTATCGGCAAATCCCCCATTGTGTGTATCAAATGTCGTGGGAGACGTCGTGAGGTTCCACGTTTGAAAACGTTGGGTTCGCGTAACATTCTTGAACGTCGGTTCCCACGCGCCAAGCGCCTTTAGGATTTTCGCCCTGGCCTTGGCCCGCTCAGCTCCCGTCGCCTGAAGCAGCGGATGCGTCAACTCGATGCGAGCCAGCACTTCTCCGATGGTCAGGGGCTCGGTGCGTGCAGACTGTGCTTTCAACGCGCTTGAATCATGAATCGGTTCCGCCAGTGCGGTCATTGGTAGGAAGGTCATAAGGGCCAATACCAGAGCGATCATAACGGATGGTCCTTTCACATCTGGGTGGCGGACGGCGCCCACACTAGCAATCTCCCGTTCGTTTTTCAAAATAGATAAAACGGATTGGAGTTATCGGCTAATCCGATGTATAGTGTTCCCCTCACTTCGACCACTAGGGCCATTTGGAATGGATTGGCTGAATTACCATCACCTACTGTATTTCTGGTCCGTCGCCAAGCACGGCACGATGACGAAGGCGTGCGAAGAGCTCCGTCTTGCACAGCCCACGATCAGCGGGCAAATTCGTCTTTTGGAAAACACGCTGGGGGAGAAGTTGTTCCTTCGCACCGGACGCCGCCTCGCGTTGACGGAAATGGGGCACCTGGTCTTCAAGTACGCAGAAGACATCTTTGCCACCGGCCAGGAACTCATGCACACGGTCAAGAGCCAGGGCAATGGACAACCCACCCGCCTCGTGGTGGGCATCGCGGACGCCGTGCCGAAACCCCTCGCGACGCAGCTCCTCAAATCGGCCCTGAAACTGTACCGGCCGACTCGCTTGATCTGCCAAGAAGATAAGTTGCGCCAACTGTTAACCGATCTGGCTGCGCATCGATCGGATTTGGTGATTGCTGATACCCCGGCCCCAGCGGGTATCAAGGAGCACATGTATAACCATCCGTTAGGTGAATCAGGTGTGACGTTGTTCGCGACCGCGAAGTTGGCCGCGCAGTATCGTCGAGACTTCCCAAATTCGTTACGCAGCGCGCCCATACTGTTGCCCACCCCGAATGCGATGCTTCGACGGCTCTTGGATCAATGGATGGTCCAGCATGGCCTCCATCCGATCATTGTCGGTGAGTTCGACGACAGCGCAACCTTGAAGGCGTTCGGCCAGGACGGATATGGACTCTTCCCCGGCGCTTCGGTGATCGAGAAGGAGATCTGCCGCCAATACCGAGTGCAGGTCGTGGGACAGCTTGAGACTCTGAAGCAACATTTCTACGCGATCACGGTGGAACGGCGCCTGAAACACCAGGCCGTCCTTGCGCTCGTCCGAACGGCTCGGCGAGAGCTGCAGGCCTGACCCTCACATCGAACTTGCTCTACGAGGATTCACAGCTTCTCGAGCCGCTCACCCTACACCGATGGCCATCCTCAGTCCGGATGACGCCCTATCGCTGCCAGCAACTGCTTTCGTTCCTGAGTGGTGAGTTCCTTCCATTGACCGACTCTCAGTCCCTCCACAGTAATGTGCATGATCCTCGTACGGTGGAGTGTGATCACGCGATAGCCCAGCGCTTGGCACATGCGCCGGATCTGCCGGTTGCGCCCTTCGGTGAGAATAATGCGAAACCGATCGTCGCTCACTCGAATCATTCGGCACGGCTTCGTCTGACTCCCAAGAACGACCACGCCTCGAGACATCTGATCCAGGAATGGGCGGTCAAACGGGCGATCGACCCGCACAAGATATTCCCGTTCATGCCCAAATTCAGTGCGAAGGATGTCGTTGACGATATCACCGTCATTCGTCAGCAAGATCAGGCCGGATGAATCCTTATCCAGCCTCCCGATCGGGAAAATCCGCTCAGGATGACCGATCTCCGCAATGATGTTGCGGGCGACATGGGATTCGCTCGTGGTCGTCACGCCAACCGGCTTGTGATATTTGATATAAAGGGTCGTCTGGCCCCAAGGAATCACCAGGCCCTCGCGGGCGATGAGGTCTGCAGGCTCGACTTGGTCGCCCAGCTTCGCAACCCGACCATTTATCGTGATGATGCCCGACTCGATCAGACGGTCGGCTTCGCGCCGGGAACAAATCCCCTGCTCGGTAAAGAATTTATTGATGCGGATGGTGTGAGCCACGGGAAATTGGACTCGCCTCCGGATACTCAAACAGGTTGCCAGCAAGGCCGCAGCGAGCGAAGGCGCGAGTCGTACGGTCGGTGTACGTCGAGCGTCTGAGCGAGGCGAGAACGATGCGGGCAGCCTGTTTCAGTATCCGGCTTAGTGTACGCGGCGGCCGGCCCTAATCCGTCCAAGTATACGATAGATCAACCGCGCGACGGAAAACTGCGGGGCCACAAACCCTTCTATGGGAGCGATCTCGCTGACATCCATTCCGACGATTCCCGGTCCATTGGCAAGCGCGGTGATGAGATTGAGGGTATCGTACCAGCCGAGTCCACCCGGCTCCGGGGTTCCAAGGGCAGGAACCAGCGACGCATCTAATCCATCACAGTCGAATGTCAGATAGACGGGCGTTCGGCAGGCCGCAATCACATCCGGAATCCATTTTGCCGCCCTGCCTTCATATGGGCCTGACGGATCAAGAATCGTAGCCGCAAAAAACGTCGTGATTCGGTCCGTGGTGTTGATGCGAGCCACCTCTTCCGGACTGATCGATCGGATCCCCACCTGGACCAGGGATAACCCGTCATCCACGACTCGCGCCATGACGCTGGCATGGCTGAACGGGTTGCCGAGATACGCCTCCCGCAAATCTCCGTGGGCGTCGATCTGCACAATGGTCATTTTCGGGTAGTGTTTCGCGTGGGCCCGAATTGCCCCCAAGGCGCCGGTGTGTTCGCCAGTCAGCGTGACCAGAAAGCGTCCGGCTCCGACGTGTGGTGAGACAAATGCCTCGATGGCGTCGACGGCTGCGCGATCAACCTTCCCGTTGAGATTCAACGGGGCCGTCGTCGCAATCCCGCCCCATTCACGATAGGGTTCACAACCGAGCTGTTCGTCGTAGAATTCGACTTGGCTGGAGGCTTCCAGGATGGCCGATGGGCCACGGTCCGATCCACGGATGTAGCTGGAGGTGTGCTCGTAAGGAGCCGGCAACACATAGACGCCCGCTTGGTCCGGATGACACCAAGGTTCGTCGAGTCCCAGGAAATTCTGATTCGGTCCCTCCCAACCAGCGGGAAGCGTCATGGACGGTCTCCCCTCAGTGAGGCGGGCAGCTGAGCCATCATCGACGCTGCCGACCCTCCCTCCCGATTCGTCTCTACTTGCGGGAACGGTTGGGAACATTCTCCGGTGGGATGAAGACGGCCAGTGCGATGACCGTGGTCCACTTCCCCTTCTTTCCGACGGCCGACTGGGTGATATTCTGGGTCTTTACGATTTTGCCACCCATCTTGAACACTTGTTCACGCTCTTTCCACGCCACATTCGGGTCGAACTCGACCCCTAAGGTCGTCGCCAACATCTGCGCCGCGAGATCTTCCGTATATTCTCCGGTCTCCTCGTCCGTCTCACCATGGGCATGGTGCTCGGAGAGATAGCCATACGTGCCGAGGTCCGTGGGCTTCGCAAGACCGACGGAGGCTGACACCAGCTGATTTCGTTCATTGGTCTCGGATCGCGCCATGACGCAAAACGTAATCTCGCCAGGCTTCAACAGTTGCTCCCCACGTTTTCTGGGAACAACCTTGCAATGGGGCGGAAGAATGGACGACACGCTGACGAGATTGCAATAGGCCACACCAGCGCTGCGCAACGCTTCCTCGAAGGAGGTCAGCTTTTCCTTGTGGACCCCCACTCCTCTCGTTAAAAACATATGCTTAGGTACCATCATTTCCCCTTTCGTCTGGTAATCGGCCTGTCTGGTTGTTCGGAGGTTGTTTGGTGACGTATTTCCAATCCGCCAGCCAGACAAACAAACCGGACCAGATCAACTGCAATATCGGGCGTTTGTTGTAGCAAGATTGGACTGGCTTCGCAATATCTTCTAGACACTTTTTTCGATCGAGCCGAACGGTTCCTTCAAATTCATGATGAGCATGCGCGGCTCCGTCATATCTTCGATCGCCGCGCGAACGCCTTCGCGTCCTAAACCGGAATCTTTCACCCCGCCGTAGGGCATATGATCCGCACGAAATGTGGGAATGTCGTTCGCCACGACCGCACCGACCTCCACATGACGAAAGGAATAAAAAATCTTATTGATGTCCTGCGTGAAAATACCGGCCTGTAGTCCAAAATCCGATTGATTGAGCAACGCGACGGCCTCACTCAGCTGACGGTAGGGCGTGACCGTCACGACAGGTCCGAACACCTCTCGGCATGAGACCTTCATCTCAGGATTCACATTTGACAGGACCGTCGCCTCCATAAGCGATCCCGTCCGCCTCCCACCCAACAACACGCGCGCGCCGTCCGCCACGGCTTCCCCGATCCACCCTTCCACCCGTTGCGCAGCCGCAGCGTCGATGAGCGGGCCGATGCTTGTTGTTTCGTCGGTCGGATCGCCCATCTTCAAGCGAGCGACGTGCATAAGCAGTTTCGTTGTGAAGCGGTCGGCAATTGAATGGTGCACGAAGATGCGCTGCACGGAAATGCAGGTTTGGCCGGCATACCCAAATCCACCGGCGGCGCAACGCTGGGCGGCGAGTTCGATATCGGCATCCGATTCGATCACGACCCCCGCATTGCCTCCGAGCTCAAGCGTGACTTTTTTCTTTCCACACTTGGCCTTCAACATCCATCCCACTGAGGCACTGCCGGTGAAACTCAGCAACTTGAATCGCGGATCGACCACCATCCGCTCTGCCAAGAGATTGTCGCACGGCACGACATTCAGTCCACCCGGAGGGACTCCCGCCTCTACGGCGATTTCTCCAAGCAGGAGCGCCGTCAACGGTGTCTGAGGAGCGGGCTTGATCAGAATCGGATTACCGGACGCCAGCGCCGGTGCGACCTTGTGTGCCACAAGGTTGAGCGGAAAGTTAAAGGGGGTAATCCCGAGAATCGGTCCGATCGGAAAACGGCGAAGCAGGCCAAGATGCGTATCAAAGCCGGGCGTCCAATCGAGCGGGATGACCTCCCCCGGAATCCGTCGCGCTTCTTCGGCCGCGACCGTGAACGTTTGAATGGCCCGGCTGACCTCCCGCTTCGCATCGGTGATCGGCTTGCCCGCCTCTGCTGTCATTGTCTGCGCGAACTCGTCCCGACGTCGATAGAGCAGTGCGGCGATCTGTTGGAGAATATTGTATCGGGCATGGGACGGAAGCTGGCCCATAGGACCAGCCGCGCTGGATGTAGACGCTATGGCCTGGTCAACATCGGACTCGGTCGCTTGGACGACCCGCGCGATCAGCTTTCCAGAGAACGGATCCACGACCGGGGCCGCAATCTCGCCCTGTTTCCATTGTCCATGAACGAGGAATGGTCGTGATTCCTGCACGGGAAGGCTCGCTGAGTCCGTAATGAAGCTGGTGCTAATCCGCCGCTTCAACCGGCGCGGCGGATTCAACGGGCGGTTGAGTCGAGGTCGCTGCCTCTTGTGCAGCTACAGCTTTCGCGATCAGGTCGTCTGTCCCCCAGTCGCGAATCGCCTCCAAGGTAAAGCCTTCGTATGTTGAAACACCATGACAGGACGGACAGTCCGGCATGGGAACTTTTCGGTAGAAGACTTCCGTCAGACAAGACATACAGACCCAGAAGTCATCGTCACGATGGGACACGGGCCAGAACGATTGTATCGACGCCATACGCCCCCCTACCTTTGCTTACGAACAGGACCATTGAACCGAAACCCACACTCTCATCACACACACAGGTTCACCCACTTCCGGCATCATCTTGCTACGGTTGGGAACGGGCCAGAAATCGATCAATTTCTTCCGCGAACATCTCGAAGGGGAATGCTCCAGGTATCGCGACGGCCGGTTCTTTCTCGGTCGGCTCACTGGCCGTTCTCATGAGGATGAACCCAGGAGTTCCATGGAACCCCCACCGGTTAGCTTCCTGGCGATCCTCAAAAATTGCGCTGGTATAGCGTCCATCCTTAAAACATCGCTCAAATGCGGACTGATCAAGACCGATTGCCGATGTATGGCGAAGGTATACTTGCTTCTCAAGTCGGCCCCCTTCAGCAAACAAGCGATCATGCATCGCCCAATACTTGCCCTGCGCCCCAGCACAGCGCGCCGCCGTCGCCGCATCGACGCCAGGACCTTGATCGGCGCGTGGATAATCGCGGTAGATAAATCGGACTTTCCCGGTATCGACATACCGGGCTTGAATGCGCGGCCAGGTGTCTTTGAAAAATTTCAGACAGTACCCACAGGTGAAATCAGAGTATTCGATCAAGGTCAGCGGCGCATTGGCCTGCCCCCTGACCCGGACGTCGGTATCCGGCGAATCCCCGGCGGAGGCTACGCACGACCATACGAGGATGCTACCGATACACAGTGGAACCAGCCATCGATCAATCGTCCATCTCACGACTGGCGCACCACGCCGGCCTTTTTCCTCTCGAGCAGCCCCATCATTAAGAGAGGCCATACCACCGTCGCATCGCTCAAGACTTCGGCGAATTGTCCACCGTCCTTAGGCGTCACGAATTTTCCCCAGGAGAGCCCCTCTTGGTACGTGCACCCACTGAGCCCGCCCCAGTAGTCCGGTTCGGGGCAGATCCTGACCCCATACTGAAATCGAGGCGGCTTCACGGACAATCCTAATCGCAAATTGCCGATTTCGATGTACGGACCGACTTGTTGAGCCCAGTTCCGTGGAACGCCTCCCCCGATCGTGAAGATACCGAGACGTTTGGCCGACATGACATGGTCGGCATAACTATTGAGATCCAGATAGGGATTAAACGACGGATAGGATTTGAGAATGGCTTGCAAGACGGCTAAATCACCCTTGTCACCAGCCTGCGACCGTGCCCGATCAACCTCTCGTGCCATCGCCCAGGTGCCCATATCGAGTCCCACTTCCGAATCGGTGAAGGCCGGGATAAACACCGGCACCTTTTTCAAATAGGCGCTCTTCAGAATCCCTTCGCCATCAAACTCTTCGGCCAAAGTCTTCCCCAATTCTCTTGTCAGGACTTCGGACGATAGCGGTCGATCATCGTTGAGGCGCTTCACTGTTCGGGTAACGACATGCTCGACATAATTCAAATTGGCTTCCATTTCGAGCGTGTCATAGACACGATTGTACCCCTTACGAAAAAGCTCTTCATCGCTCATCGATGGATCATGTCGATAGTGCGTCTTTCCGACAGACTCGCTGAGCCCATGCGCCATCAACGCCCCGGTCGAGATGATGCATTGCACCATGCCTTCATCGATCATCTTCGTGATGATCTTTCCCATCTTGGCAATGGTCATGGCGCCGGATAACGTCATGACGACTCGGCAGTCCGGATCCTCGATCATCGCCCAGAGCACATCGAAGGCTTTGCCGAGATGCCGTCCGCCAAACGCGGTCTTGCCCATGGCCTCGAGCAGATCACCAAACGAGGTGATTTTGTCGGGATCGAGCGGCTCCAGCGCCTCTAGTCCGTCTTTGGCACCATCACGAAACTCACGTGCGTACATAACATCCCTCGGAAAGAATTCATCACCGTGCATTCGGTTATACACAACCACGAACGGAGGCGTCAATGAAAGGTTCGCTCACGCGAACACGCAGACACCACCTTGGCAACCACCAGATCGGGTGTTGTTAGGCAGGCACCGTTCCCGCGGAAGACTCCGTGAGAATTCGGTCGATGTCCAAGGCATCCAACGATTCTTTGGCTAACAGCGCTTCGGCTAATGCGTTCAAGCCGGCCATGTGGTCGGTCAGCACTCGCTTGGCTCGCTCGTAGTTTTCGGTGACAAACTGCTTGATCTCAAAATCAATCTCCTTCGCCACTCGTTCACTGAGATCTCGTTTAGCGGTCAAGTCACGGCCCAGGAAGACCGAGTCGTTTTTCTGCCCGAACGTCAACGGCCCCAATTTCTCGCTCATGCCCCACTCACAGACCATTTTGCGGGCGAGATCCGTCGCTTGATTGAGATCATTCCCGGCACCTGTCGTCACATGTTTGAACACCAGCTCTTCCGCCACTCGACCCCCCATCAGAACGGCCAGCCTGTTGCACAAGAACTCTTTGGTGTAGCTATGCCGATCTTCCGTCGGTAACTGCATCGTGACGCCCAATGCACGTCCACGGGGAATGATGGTGACTTTGTGCACCGGATCCGTCCCCGGCAGGAGTCTGGCCATCAGGGCATGTCCTGCTTCGTGATAGGCTGTCACCCGTTTCTCTTCTTCCGTCAGAATCATGCTCTTCCGTTCGGCTCCCATCAGAATCTTGTCTTTGGCCATCTCGAAATCCACGGCGTCGACTTCGGTCTTGTTTTGACGAGCGGCCCATAAGGCGGCCTCGTTGACCAGGTTTTCGAGATCGGCCCCTGAAAATCCGGGCGTCCCGCGCGCAATCGTATTCAACTCCACGTTGGCTGCCACCGGCACCTTTTTCGTATGGACCTTGAGAATCTCCGCTCGGCCACGAAGGTCCGGCCGATCGACCACTACCTGACGATCAAAGCGCCCAGGGCGTAATAAGGCCGGGTCTAGAACATCAGGTCGGTTCGTCGCCGCGACCAGGATGACGCCCTCCGTCGTGTCGAACCCATCCATTTCAACGAGCAGTTGATTCAACGTTTGCTCTCGTTCGTCATGGCCGCCGCCCAACCCTGCTCCGCGGAGACGACCTACCGCGTCAATCTCATCGATAAAAATGATGCAGGGGGCATGTTTCTTCCCCTGCTCAAATAGATCGCGCACCCGCGATGCCCCAACCCCGACAAACATTTCCACAAAATCCGACCCGCTGATACTGAAGAAGGGAACACCGGCCTCGCCGGCGACGGCCTTTGCCAGCAACGTCTTCCCGGTGCCGGGAGGACCCACCACTAACACCCCCTTCGGAATGCGACCGCCGAGCGCCTGAAACTTGCGAGGATCTTTCAAGAACTCGACGATTTCTTGCACATCGCTTTTGGCCTCATCGACGCCGGCCACATCAGCAAAGGTGACCTTCTTGTGCTCCTCCGTCAGCATCCGTGCACGACTCTTGCCGAACGACAACGCACCATTTCCACCAGATTGCATCCGCCGCATGAAAAACAGGAAAAGCCCGAGAAACAAAATAAAGGGGCCCCATGTGTAAAGAAAGGTGATATACCACGGGGTCTCGCCGGCCGGTTTCACCTCGATCTGAACTCCCTTATCCCGCAGTACCGTGATCAAATCCGGATCATCCGCCGCATAGGTGTGAATTCGTGTGTTGTCCTTCAGGGTTCCGCTGATGTGATGCCCTCGAATGATGACCTTGACTACAGCGCCTTGATCCACCTTCGCAATGAAATCACTGAAATAGACTTCTTCTTCCGGCGCATGCGTCGGCACCGAGAACATATTCAACAGCAACGCGATGAACAAGCCAATCATGCCCCATAACAGCAGGTTCTTCACTTTGGAATTCATAACGTCCCCCTTACTCTATCGCACAGTACGGCGCCACGAGGCATCTCCGTCCTTCGCCGTCTCGTTGGTTTTCACGATTCATCTCATCCTGAGCTTCTCAGCTTCTACAAAGTTAGCTTATCAGTAGTGGCCGTCATACGCAAAGCAAGTTCTGCGTCACGAATAGCCTCCGTAACTACGGATTGCGAGCACCATTCCCCACGAACGAACGACGTATCAGATTTTTCTCAGATAGAGTTGGACTTCGCTCGATATGCGCCGGCGCGGGTTCTTCATCGTTTCGTATGCAACTCCACGTTGACGAGTTTTATTTCCGAGAGATCCGCGAGCCGCGGACACCACCGTGTGCCGGCACGCCACAAGGCCGAGTCCAATTGGTCATAAATCGTCCCTGGGTGCTCATAGTGAATGCCATAGGCATGTGTGGCCGCGTGTCGACAGGGGAACACAAACGACTTCGCCGAGTCGTCGGACTCCACCTCAAATCGTGTTACGGTCAGGTCAAAGGTGAGCCGGATTTTGAACCAACAATGTGCATGATGATCATCGACCTGCATCGATTGCTCATAGCACTGCAGCACATCTCGGACGATCACCATGGTCAACGACGTATTTCCCCAGAACACCTCGGCTCGCTTGTCGAGCACCAAGGTTTTCGCGAGGGACAAGGCGTGTCGTACTTGAATCGGGTTGAGAAGATCGAACGCCGACTCATAAATGGTGATGTTGGGATGTACCTTGAATTCACGTAGGGACCCCCGTTTGGCCAACTCGAGGTTCCAATAAAAATCGACGGCCGAGGACTGGCGGAAGCGAAAGGTCAGGAGGTTCATCTTTCAACCCCCGTAGCCAAAGAACGAGTGGGTATAGAAAAACAAAATCCCGAAAAGCTTTATCCGCGGCCATCAAATTCGATAAGACGATAAAGAGGCCACGGCACGAGCAAGCTTTGTGTGGTGGTCCCAACGGGATTCGAACCCGTGTTTAAGCCTTGAGAGGACCGACCAAACTCAAGAAAATCAACAAGATGATACTTCTGAACCATCCAATGAGTAGCATGGTTTTACAACGACTTACAAGACCCTTGTCCTATATAGGACAGTGATGCGGTCTCTCCCGTTGCCATACTATCCGCTCTTCCTGCTTCACATACGGTTTGAATGGGAGTTGCCTAAACCATTCCTTGACATGATGGCAATAGACGACGCGGCACTGGCCGAGGATGTCAAACGAGCAGCGGTGCTTGATTGGGTGCGTACGGAGCAGCTTTCTTGGCGAGCAGGCGCCGAGTTGTTAGGGATGCCTCTGCGAGAGTTTTTCGTGCTAATGGCCGCACATAAGATCCCTGCCGCAGAATACGAAGCCGGATGGTTGGACAAGGAGTTGGAGGCCTTCAAAGCCGCCACGTCACAGGATAGCGCGTGATCGTCGTCACAGATAGTGGCCCGCTGATTCACCTTGCCGCAGTCAACCAGTTCCGTCTGCTCAACCAATCTCTTCCAGCACCTACTGATCACTCCGCAAGTCCATGACGAAGTGGTCACTCAGGGAACAGGTCGAGCCGGGAGTCTTGAATTGCAGCAAGCCCTCCAGGAGAAGTGGATCACAGTCGAGGAAGTGGCCGATCGCGCGTTGATCGACCGGCTCACCGCCCCGAACATCTCAAAGACAGATGCCGCAGTGATTGCGGCTGGGCTTGTTCATCACGCTACACTGCTGTTGGCTGATGACAGTGCAGTCAGAACACTGGCCATGCGTGAAGGGCTCACCGTCATGGGAACCATCGGTATCCTCGTACATGCACGGTTGGAAGGAATCATTGATAGGCTACTACCAGTGCTCGATCAACTCAGGGCATCCGGGTTTTATCTCGACCCGACAGGGCAAGTCTACCAAGATGCCCTCCGCCGCGGGCAAGAACGCTGATGAGTCCCCACGAGGATCGCCTCCCCTGCACGCCTATCGACTTCTCTTTTGTCTTGGCGATCACACAAAGACTCCCTTACTCCACACCAGACCCTCCAGACTCGCCTTCATCCAAAGGGGATGAATCATGAGTACTCTCGCGCTTCACTGTCGTCGCTCTATCACCTAATCTGGTAGGCTTCGAGCACGGTACGACGCTCGCTCTCCGCAAAGATCGGTCATCTGCGACGAGGCGCCCTTCACAGTGCTGCGCCTCCTGACACCGCTCAAGCTGTCCTAGGAAACGGCGAAGAAACGTGCGGACCATACACAACGATTGTGGATGAGCTGCTGGATATACACCGAACAAGACGCGACCCCAATACGTCCGCGCACATGGGTGGGCGGGGGTGAATACGAATGGTCTCCCGCGGGGCGGCGCGCGCAGGGAACGGAAGCCGACGCCGTCGGCTGGAGCCGAGCACGCCGACCCGCACACCGCTGTGTCGTTCGTGTTGAAGAATTGGCGAGAGAAAAAAACCTGCGGGATGCGCTCACTGACCGGCAGGGATCGGAAAACCTAACGCTCCGTGCTCATCGCCCTCCCATCGCAATTGGCCGGAACACTCCTGATTCAATGCCCAGAGGTCGGCACCAATGCGTCCCATAGCCAGTTGAATAGCTTGGAACGCATCAATCCCAGCCGCATACTTAATCTTCTCAGAACCCATTCCTAGAATCTGATAGGGACAGTAGTAGTCCGACGTATCAGGCATGCGCTTCGGTTGGCCGAGCCGCACTGTGATCTCCTGCGTCGCCTGCTTGTCTCGCGCCAACGAGAGCAGGCGTGTCGCAATCACGGGTCCAACGCTGTCGAGCTTCAGAGGCATTCAGTTCAGGTTTTGAATTCTGGCGGTTCTAACTCGGGATGCTTGCGATAGAGAGGCATCATCACTTCCGTGGTCATCTCTCCTAAAATGAGGCCTATGGCCCTTTGGTAATCCTTAAACTCTTCGTCGCTGCAACGCTCCTGCACAAGCTGTACAGAAGCATTCAGCTTCGCAAAATATTCCAACATCAACGAACTAATCTGATGGGCAACTTCTTGATCCACGGGGCCTCTTTGCAACAGATCGCTATGGGCTAATACGAACAGCCGTTGGCTTCCATGCACTGCCGCATACATCGGTAGAATGGCGCGCCAGAATATTCGCGCGTCGGCAGCAAGGCGGTACATTCTTCAATGCACTTCTGCTTAACTTCAGCACAACGCTCCTTTTCAGGATCACACTTGCCCTGATTCAGCTGTGAGCGGATCTGGCTGATGGCGTTCTGTAATTGACGCAACGCCTCCGCCGTGGCCTGCACCGCCCGCTGATTCTCCGGGCTGCCCGGAACAGCAATCGGTGGGAGCGGGAACGGAATCGGTGGCCCAGGGAAGGACGGATGCTGTGGGGTCGCGTCTTGTTCTGTGCATATCCAGTTGCGCTTTCACAATTGTTGTGTACACTTCTGTCGCTTCTTCGCAGCTTCATAGGACATCCGAGCGGCGTCAAGAGACGCAGGACGGTGATCTGCGCTGTAAACCGCTCCTCCATCCATTGATGCTGGTCCCGTAACGGTGGCATGCAGGACCAATGGTTGTAGACATGGGCGCTGGTGTGAACAAGTTCCATTGTGGCATTTAGACAAGCTCGATCTTCAAGCGTCTGCCCACAAGGGCGGCGGCACGTTGCAAGCTGGACAAGGTCACGTCCGACTTCGCATTCAGAATGCGGTTCACCTGCGTCCGGCTGGTCTTGAAGCGTGTCGCCATGGTGGATTCTGAGATACGCTTTTTCTCCATGGCCTGTGAAAGTTACCAGGCGATGACTTCCTTGATCGCTTGTTCTTCTGCTTCTTCGTACCAGCCTCCCTCTTTCATCAGGTCGTCAATGGACGAGTCGATATGTTTATTCTTCTTTTTCATGTTCCGTCTCCCGTTGGCGCTTTCGTGCAACCTGGATTCAGTCAAGCATTTCCCGAAGTTCCGTCATCATGTCAACCAGCGGCATGACGGTCACACCATTCGAGACTGGGTATTGTTCTGTCCCTGGATAGACGATATAGCGGCGTGTGGCAGTGATATCCTCGCACCCCACATGGAACCCTTTGGAGACGGATGGCGCGAGGGACCGCTTGATCTCAATCGCCACCCGCTGCCGCGATCCCTGTTCAATCACCAGGTCGATCTCTGCGCCTGCTGCGGTGCGGTAAAACCAGGATGTCGCCCCTTCCGGCATGACTGACAGGATATTCTCCAGCGCAAAGCCTTCCCAACTGGCTCCCGCGACGGGATGCCCCAGCACATCATCACGCGTCGTCAGGTGTAACAGCGCATGGGCAATGCCGCTGTCCCTGATGTACACCTTCGGCGCTTTGACGAGACGTTTTTTGATATTTCCTGCCCAGGGTCGCAGCGTCCGCACCAGCAGCAGATCTTCGAGCAATTCGATGTACCGTGTGACCGTCGGGACCGACACGCCAAGCCCGCCCGCGAGTTTGGAAAGATTGATCTGCTCCCCTTGGCTGTTGGCCAGCATGGTCCAGAGCCGCCGCAGCGTGACGGCAGGAATGCGCGGTCCCAGCTGCGGGACGTCTCGTTCCAGATAGGTACTGATAAAATTCATGCGCCAACGCATGCTGGCCCGATCATCACGGGCCAGTACGCTATCGGGGAATCCACCGCGCAGCCAGAGGATCTCCTGATCGGTGCGTTTGATCTCGGACACAGTCAAGCCGGTGAGTTCCTTGTAAGCTATGCGCCCGGCGAGCGACTCCGAGGATTGTTTCAACAGGTCACGCGACGCTGATCCCAGCATGAGAAACTGTCCGGCTTGCTGCCCGGCCAGGCGGCGGCGGTCAATAACGCCGCGCAACACTTGAAACAGCCCAGGTATGCGCTGTATTTCGTCAAGGATGATCAAGCGATCGGTCTGGGTCTGCAAATACTGGCCAGGATCATCAAGTTTTGCGAGATCGATAGGATTTTCAAGGTCGAGATACACCGGGGACGGTTTCGTACGGGCCGCAATCTCTTGAGCCAGCGTGGTCTTGCCGATCTGGCGCGGTCCTAAAATTGCCACGGCCGGAAATTGTTCCAACAACCGTCGCAATTCCGTTTGTGCACGGCGCTTGATCATCATTGCAAATATAACATATCATATCATATTTACAATGATACAATTCGGGGTACGGCACGTCGCACGAAGGCTGCTGCCTCCCTGATCGACTATTACGCTTGGTTATCTCAGCATAACACCTACTGCGCTCGCCACATATCGGCACGGCCGCCGTGTTTCACGCGAAACCTGCTTTCTCCTCACGGAGCCATTTCGGAGAGATCGCCGCACAGCCTATAAATGGGACTGCCCAAGATCTCTTCTGCAGGGTGGCGCGTTGTCGCACCGTCTGTTCTTTGGCCCCATCACGCGTGGGTTCTCCCTGCATGCACATTCACCACAACTCGGTGATATCTCTCCATGATCACGCGAACCATTGAACCCGCGATCCGTTCGGCCATGGCCGACACACTAGGAGCAAACTTTCAGTAATAATCCAGGCGATCCCGCTCCCGCATACTCAGCGTCGGCCTAGCTGGCATCAGGACGTTGCCCCTACGATCAACACAAGGAGCAGACCCTATCGCTGCCTTGATGGTCTTCAAAATGTACAATATATAAGTCATACTGCCTTTACTAATCCATAAATGACCAGTATATTGTTCATATGCTCCGGCTGTTCTCCATAGGAGAAGAAATCGCGAGAAAGCGCAAAGCGCTGGGCTGGAGTCAGACCGTCCTTGCCAAGAAGGCACGAGTCGCACGCTCCACACTTGATGCGCTGGAGAACGCACGTCTGGGCGAGCTCGGCTATTCAAAGATCACCAATATTCTGACGGCACTGGGGCTAGAGCTCACACTGCAGGAAGCCAGTGCTCACCGCCCTACGCTCGACGATCTCATGAACGAGGCGAACGATGATCAAGGTCTGGACCGACGCCGCTGACGCTGGTCTGCTGGATCGCTTCGGCGCCCGTGGCAGTACCTTCGCCTATCAGACGAACGCGCCGCCCCTCCGCGCGGTGTCCGTCACCATGCCCGTTCGCGTGCCCTCGTATAACGTGCCATTCGGACTGCTCCCCATTTTTGAGATGAACCTGCCCGAGGGCGTGCTTCGCGAACGGCTCCGGCTCGCGTTCGCCAAGGCCACCGGCACGTTCGATGACTTCGACCTGCTTGGCATCGTCGGACGCTCGCAGGTCGGACGCATCCGTTATACCGGCGCGCAGGAGGATCTCCGAGAGGATGTCCCCTTTCAGTCCGTTGATGAGATTCTCGAGAAGCGCCGCGGCGGCGAGCTGTTTCGCTACCTCCTCGATAAATTCGCATCCTTCTCTGGTATCAGCGGCGTGCAGCCAAAAATCCTGGTCCGTGATGAAGGCACCTCCGTGCCACTCAGCAAGGCGGACCATCGACTCTCGCAGAGCTATCGCGGCGCAACGCATATCGTGAAGCTCTGGGAGCAACACGAATACCCGCAGCTCGCGGCGAATGAGTTTTTTTGTCTCAAAGTGGCCGAACAGTGCGGCCTCGATGTGCCACCCCATCGGCTTGCTGAGGATGCGCTCGCGTTGGTCATTGATCGCTTTGACTTGCGCCCGGACGGCACTTATCACGGCTTCGAGGATTTTTGTGTGCTGAATGCTAAGCGCACCGATCAGAAATATGGCGGCAGCTACGAGACCTCGATCATGAAGCGATTCACCCAGTTCGCGAGCACGTCGCATGTCGGCGAAGACCTGGAACGGCTCTTCACCCTCATCGTCATGAATTGTGCCATCCGCAACGGTGATGCGCATCTCAAGAACTTCGGCATCGTCTATGACGACGTTCAAGGCGAGGCGAGGCTGGCCCCCGTCTACGATCTGGTGACCACCTCGGTCTATCTACCAAAAGACCGCATGGCCTTGACGCTCAACGGCTCGACGAACTGGCCGACCGCGAAAGAACTCCAACGGCTGGGAGAGACACGCCTGGGAGGCTCCCCAGCTCGTGTGCGTGCAATCCTGCAATGCGTGGCGGATGCAATGGGAGTCGTCACAACAGAACTGCGCGCCTACATCAACAACCACCCGGATTTCGAGGAGGTCGGCACCCGCATGCTGCTGGAGTGGGAGCACGGCATGGCAACCTCACTGAGGCCTTAACCGAGCGAAGTCCCTAAATCTGCACACCGTATCTTCCGCTCCCTCCAGCAACCACTGCAAGTCCTCCACATTAATCTCAGTAGTCGAGTAATGCAGGTACCGTATCATTGAGGAGCGCACACGTCGCGGCCGATTGTCTTGACCGTTGTCTCCTGGTGTCATCACTGGCAGACTCTCTCATCGTTCACGATCTTTCCTTCGGTCCCGCTCAGTCTCCGGAGTCCGGGATGGTCCTCCGAGATAGCGCACCAGATCAGCCGCCAGCTGGCGGTCCTCTCCGCGATCCGATCGTGCGAGTGTTCTCATGACCTGTTGGTAGCGATGCATCACCTCACGCTGCTTCCTCGGCAGGTGCCTTTGTCGTTACTGACGATCAAGCACCTTCGCGTTGGTCGTGCGATCATGCAGATGCTGGACCCTCCACCGTTCGTGGGTCGTGCGGTGAATTCGGCTCGTGGTCGTCGCCTCAATGCCATGCTCTCGTAAGGCCTCCGCAAATCCCTCCCGCCGCCGTTGCAGATCAGCCTTTTCTCGGATTTAAGCGCATCCCAGCAAAGCCCGCAGCCTTGACCGTCAGGTGGGACTGCGGATGTGGAGATGGGTTCTGATCCGCATCGGTCTCAAACGTGTGGAGGGCCATCGCGTATTGAAACCCTGCCAACTCGTGTGTGTCGAAGTCACGAGCCGCCCGTTGGGCAGACAGTGGATCAGTCTGTGTCGGCATGGATGCATGTGGAGAGTCTGGACGGGTGGGATGATTAGTGTTTCCTGAGTGCGCGGATATTTGTAAAGGCCGGTATATGCTGGGTGATGTCTCGATATGTGGCGCGAGCAGTGGAATTGGGGCACTTGGATTTCTTCTTTCTCACTGGCAGCGGCAAGATTCAGCAGAACGAGCAGCACAGGGCCCCTCCGAATGTCTCCCCTAGCTTCGCCGACTTTCTCTCCGCCATACCTTCGCCACGTGGCTTCAGAATCTCGGCGTTCCACTCGAAGTGCGAGCTG